>CAUUIU010000370.1:0-3628 GCA_963545025.1 uncultured Sphingopyxis sp.
GGATCACCGCGTTCGGCGCGTCGGCAATCAGCTTCGCCTCGCCGGTCAAGGCGCTCGGCTGCGACACGAGCAGCGAGGCGTCCTTGTCGCCAAGGCCACGGATGAAGGTCGACCAGTCGAAGCCCGGCGCCGCCTGTGCGAGCTGGCCAATCGTCATCTTGTTATAGACTTTTGTCGCGTCGCTGCTGTCGTTCTTGTCCCAATGGACGGCAGCAATCTGCTTCTCGAAATCATAGAGCGCCTTGGCGCGCGCCGGAGCGTTCGCTTCGCCCGCGAGCGTCAGGACGTTTTCAAGATGCTTGAGATAGGCGGCCTGCAGCTTGGCGTTCCGCTCATTGTCCTTCAGATAGAAGTCGCGGTCGGGCATACCGATGCCGCCCTGGAACATCGTGTAGATATAGACGTCGGGATTCTTGTCGTCCTGGCCGACGAAACCGCCAAAGAAATGCTGGACGCCGTTGCGGTCAGCCTCGGCGAGCAGCGCGGCGAGGCCGGGCTTATCGACGGCGCGAATCTTGTTCAGCCACGGCTGGATCGGTGCGAGCCCCTTGGCCTCGACCGCTGCTGAATCGAGATAGGCGGCATAGTTGCGGCCAATCATGCTGTTCGGGTCGCCCTTTGCCGCATCGAGAATCTCCCGCGTGCGAACCTGCGACAGATCGCCGAGCGCGGTGAACATGCCATAGTTCGACTTGTCGGCCGGAATTTGCGTGTTCTTGGCCCAAGTGCCGTTGGCGAAGCTGTAAAAATCATCGCCAGGCTGGACGCTCTTGTCCATGCCGCCGCTGTCGAAACCGAACGTGCCGAGTTCGGGCTTGTGTGCCGAATGCGCGGTTTCGGTCGTGGCCGCCTTGTCCTTGGCGGCGACGGGCATAGCGATCAGCATGGCGCCGAGCGCCGCAGTCGCCAACAGGCGATGATTGTAAGTCAGAAGGTTCATGATTTTCCCCAGTAGTCGGACAGGACGAATGTTCGCACCGCGATGAAGCGGTGCTGTCTTGCGATGGGGAAAACTATAACCGGGTGGCCGAGCGGTTCAACCGGCCGCCGCGTCGCTCGTCGATGACTCAAGTCGTTTGTCGCGCGCCCGGTGCAATTTGCGCCGCCAGCGCAAGCGAATCCAATTATCCCAAAATATTGATGCGAGGATGTAGCCGACGATCGCGGAGACCGCCGAGATGACGAACAACCCAGCGAGCATCGCGGGGGCAGCGTCGGAAAAGACCCAGCGCACCCACTCGCCCGCCGATGCGCCGTGCTCGATCATGGCGGTGAAGGTCGCGCTGTTTGCCTGGAGCCCGAACAGCCAGTCGCCAAGCCAGACCGACGCGAGAATGATGAAAGGAGTCGTCACCGGATTGGAAAGGAAAGTCATCGCTGCGCCGATCGGAATATTGGCGCGAAAAGGCAGCGCGAGCAGCGCGACGCCCAATATCTGGACGCCGGGTATCAGGAAAAAGATGCCGACGAACAAACCGAGCGCGGTGCCGCGGGGAACGGACGTGCGAGTGAAGCGCCACAAATGGCTGTGCGCAACGCGGTGCGCGAACGGCTTGATGAAGCGGCTCTCGAGCAGTTCCTCGCGCGTTGGCGAGTTGCGGCGGATCCAGTTCATCACCGTAGCCTTGTCACGAGGCTTGCCCCCGCTCATCCGCGGTCCTTCATCAGGCGCTGCTTGTCGCGCTTCCAGTCGCGTTCCTTGATCGACTCCCGCTTGTCGTGCGCCTTCTTACCTTTGGCGAGCGCGAGTTCGACCTTGGCGCGGCCGCGGCTGTTGAAATAGACCGACAGCGGGACGAGCGTCATCCCTTGCCGTGCGACGCCCGCGTACATCTTGTTGATTTCACGCCCATTGAGCAGAAGCTTGCGCGGCCGCTTGGGCTCGTGATTGTGACGATTGCCATGGCTGAATTCGGGGATGTTGCTGTTGATCAGCCACACCTCATTGCCCTTCACCTCAGCATAGCTTTCGGCAATCGTGCCTTCACCGAAGCGCAGCGATTTTACTTCGGTGCCCTGCAGAGCGATCCCCGCTTCGAACACCTGTTCGATGGCATAGTCGAAGCGCGCGCGCCGATTCTCGGCGACGACCTTTTTCTTGTCGAATTCTGCGGCGGACTGTGGACGGGCCATTTCGAAACCTAAAGAACTCCCGCCGCAAACAATGCGGCATCGACGGCTGCGCGCGATGCGCTGTTCGCCGGAATGATAGGTAGGCGCACTTCGGGCGAAAACCAGTCGTGGACGCGCGACAGCGCATATTTAACCGGGCCCGGCGAGGTGTCGGAGAACATCGCCTTGTGCAGATCGAACAACTTGTCGTGTAACACCAGCGCGCGGGACCAGTCGCCCGCGGCGCAGGCGGCGGCGAAATCGGCGCAGAGGCGCGGCGCGACATTGGCGGTGACCGAGATGCAACCGGCGCCGCCCATCACAGCATGTGCAATCCACAGGTCATCGTTACCGCTGAGCTGGCAGAAATCCTCGCCCGCTCCCGCACGGTGCATCGTCACGCGGGCAAGATCGCCGCTCGCATCCTTGATCGCGACGACGCTCGGAATTTCGGCGAGCTTGCACAGCGTCTCCGCGCTGATATCGGCTACGGTGCGGCCGGGGACGTTGTAGACGACGATCGGCAGGTCGCTCGCATCGGCAAGCGCCTTGAAATGCGCGATCATGCCTTCCTGGCTGGGCCGGTTGTAATAGGGCGCGACGATCAGCGCCGCAGCCGCGCCGGCCGCCTGCGCATAGCGTACGTGGCGGACGGCCGTTGCGGTATCGTTCGATCCGCAGCCGGCGATCACCGGGACACGGCCCGCCGCCGCCTGAATGCAGGCGTCTATCACCTGATAATGTTCGTCGAAGCCGAGGGTCGGGCTTTCGCCGGTCGTGCCGCACGGGACCAGCGCGCTGGTGCCTTCCTTGATCTGCCAATCGACGAGGCGTGCGAAGGCCGGGGCGTCGAACGCCCCATCGCGAAATGGCGTCACCAAAGCGGGAATCGACCCCGAAAACATGCACCGCTCCTTTACAAAAACCTGCGCCAGCCGGTAGAGTCCCGTCGGCGCGCCGCCTCTTGGACGTCTATTCAGCGCCCCGCAAGGAGTTTGGCACTAACATGCACGGCATGATCTCGCTGCCCCGTATTTCCCGCCTGGCACTCGCCGTGGCCCTTCTCATTCCGACCGCTGCCCACGCCAGCGAACTGACGCCCGAACAAATGGCTTGGTATCGCGCCCAGATGGGCCTGGCCGCGGCATCGAGCCAGCCGACGTCGACGAATTCGGTCGGCGACGCGGTGATGGAGTGGCGGCGTCTGACCCTGAACACCGGCGCGTCGTTCGATCAGTTGTCGCGCTTCCTGATCGCCAATCCCGGCTGGCCCGACGCCGACAAGATGCGCAACCGCGCCGAACGGGCGATCGCGATCGACAGCTTCGACCCGGTCCGCACCCTCACCTATTTCAAGGCCTATCCGCCGCAGACCGCGAGCGGCCATCTGCGCATGGCGCTCGCGCTCAATGCAAGCGGGCGCCGCGACGAGGCCAACGCCGCGGTGCGTCGCGCGTGGGTAGGCGGACCTGTCTCTTATACACATCTGACGCTGCCGACGAAGCTAGAAGTGTAG
>CAUUIU010000371.1:0-3606 GCA_963545025.1 uncultured Sphingopyxis sp.
TCCTCAACCAGATGGGAATGTGGCACCCGGATGCGATCGAAAGGCAACTGGCACACCTCGATGCCAATGCTACTCGCCGGGTCTACACCCGCGGCGAATATTGGGACGAGCGTGTTCGCATGATGCAGCATTGGTCCGATTATCTCGACGAGCTGCGCGATGGGGCGCAAATTCTCCGCCCTGCCTTCGGCAAAAGTGCAACCTCGACCGCCTAGCGGCCGATCAGGGCCTTGAGGCTCGTATAAAGGACCAACGTGGACCGGCCGACTTTGACGACCTCAAGGTCGCCGGACACGATCAACTCATAGATTCTCGACCGGCTGAGCCCTGTCAGCTCGACTGCGGTCGGAATCCGCACGGTCAATGGCTCCATGAAGACGATTTCGGACCGTGACAAATCGAGATCCTGCATTTTCCTTGTCCTCGGGATGGATCAATGTCGCGAGCGCGGTTCCAACGCAGCATTCGCCATCGCAAGCGTGCCGGTTGCTACGCCACCTCACAATAATCAGGGCAGGATCGTGCCGTTGAGCGGTATCGCCGCGCCGCGTGAGTTCGTCACCAGGTGGCCGCGAAAAGCACGGCAGGAGAGAGGGGGAGCTTGAGCGAAGTCTGATCTGATCGCGAGAATTCCAATGTCTGTTGCCCTTTCGACTCTCCATGATTCCGAATTGGAGGCTGCCGGGGCCGCACTGGTCAGGGGCCTTGGCGGTTTCTGGCAGGGATCGACTGGAATGTGTCGCTGCCCAGCTCACGATGACCGAACGCCGAGCCTATCGGTTCGCGTTGGCGACACCCGACTCTTGTTCAAATGCTTTGCCGGCTGCGACACGCGCGACGTGCTGCGCGCCATTCGGCGCCTCGATCCGAATGCCTTGGGCGCAAAGGGCGACGGTACTGCCAAGCAGTTCAAACTCGACCGATGGCTGCAACAGCGCGCCCGTGATCTTTGGAGGGTCGGGCGGCCGATAAATTGGACTATCGCCGAGACCTATCTGAGAAACCGGTCGATCGACATCGCGCTCGACTGTCTGCGCTTCCATGATCAAACCCCGCTCGGGAAGGGCAAGGCGGCAAGATTTCGTCCGGCAATGCTCGCCGCCGTCACTGACGAATCCGGGCTGCTCGCTGTCCAGAGGACCTTTCTCGATGCCTGCGGGCGACGTGCGCGCGACCTTCGACATCCCCGACGCCTATTAGGCCAACCCTGCGCCGGTGCCGTTCGGCTCGCGACAGCCACCGAAACCCTCGGGATAGCCGAGGGTGTCGAGACGTCGATCTCGGCGATGATTCTGCTCGGCATCCCGGTCTGGGCGGCGCTCGGCAATGAACGCCTTCCCTATGTTGCCATCCCGAGATCCGTGACTCGCCTCATCATGCTCCCCGACAATGACAACGCGGGACGCCGAGCCGTGCCGCTTGCAACCGAGGCCCATACGGCGCCCGGACGGCAGATCGACACGATCTGGCCGTGGCACGGTCGGAACGACTGGAACGATGTCCTGCGGGAAGGAGGGAAGGGGGTGGGGGACTGGCGGCGCCGAGTGGCCTGATGGTCGGGTCTCCGCCGCCAGGAGACGGACTATGACATATCCGATCGTATACGCGCTTGCGCGCAATTGCGTCGCTTCCCCGCTGAATGTTCGAACGGAAAGCGACCCCGACGCCGACGCCGAACTGGAGGCGATGATCGGCGAGGCCGGCTTCGTGCTCCAGAACCTGATTGGCACCGCAATCAAACGCAAGAAGGACAGCTACAGCATTTTCGGCGGCGGCCGGCGTCTCGCGCGGGTTCATGCCCTGATCGAAAAGGGACAGCTCCCGGAAGACTTCAGCGTGCCGGTCATGGTGATGCCGGACGCGAAAAACGCCATCGAGCTCAGCCTCGCTGAAAACCAGAAGCTGCCGATGACCGCCGCCGATGAATGCACGGCCTTCAAGAACATGATCGAGAAGGAAGGCAAAACCCCCGCGCAGGTTGCCGCGCGGTTCGGCAAGACCGAGCGCTTCGTTCTCGGGCGCGTTCGCCTCGCCGATCTTCACGAGACGATCTTTGAGGCGTTGCGCAAGGGCGACATCACGCTCGAGGTCGCCAAGGCCTATGGCAGCACGTCCGACACCGTTCGTCAGGCCCGTGTGTTCGAGCAGTATCAGGACAGCTATTACGGGGACGACGTCTACACCATCCGGCGCGAGCTCGCCTCTGGCAGCTATCGCGGCGGCGACCCCAAGGCGCTGCTTGTCGGCCGCGAGGCTTATCTCGAAGCGGGCGGACGGATCGACTCCGACCTCTTCTCCGACAGTGCGTCCGAAAACTGGATCGACGGTGACATACTCGACCGGCTGACGGATGAAAAGCTCGCGGTCGAAGCCGAGGCTATCCGCGAACGTGAGGGTTTCGCGGAAATCCGAGCGCTGCCGACGACGCGCGTCTCATACACCGAGCTTGACGGTCTGAGCCCGGTTCGCGGAGAGATTCCGCCACCCACGGCAGAGGATGAAGCGCGCTGCGCCGAGATCGAGGCCGAAATGACCATCATCGCCGAAGCCACGAACGAAAGCGACGACGGCATCACCGATGATGACGAACAGCGTTATCGCGATCTGGAATCCGAACTCCGCGACATCCAGAATCGTCCGCCGGTGTTGTCCGATGACCAGAAGGCCTCGGCCCTCGCTTTCGTCGTCCTCGGCGAGGATGGCCAGCCCAGAGTTCATCATCAGGTCTACCGGACCCCTGAGGCGATAAGCGAGACCGATGATGCCGACGAAGACCGCGACGATGCGGCCACCGGCGGAGCATCAGGCAAACCCGCGATCAGCCAGCGGCTCGCTGACGAACTCGCAACGATGAAGGCGGAACTGCTCCGTGTCCATGTCGCCAGCGACCCGCGCTTCGCGCTCAATCTCGGCACCTTCGTGATGGTCGATGCTGCGCAGCGGCGATACGGTTCGAGCGATCTCGCGAGCGAGCTGAGGGCTGATGCGGCGCCATCGCGTGTCATCGGTTTCGAGAGCGGCACCACGGCGGCCGAGGAATGGGCGAAGCTCGAAGCCGGACTCGATCGGAGCTGGATCGACCCCGATGCCGGTGTCACCGGCCGCTACGATGCCTTCTGCGCGCTTGGTGAGGAAGCACGCGCGGCATGGCTGGGTTGGGCAATCGCCCGCACGATCCACGCCGTGCCCGCCAAGACGACCGGCAGCGATTTCGTCGACCATCTCGGCGGCAAGCTGGGCATCGATGTCGCCGCCTGGTGGCGACCGACCGCAAAGAATTATTTCAAACGGCTCACCAAGACGGCAATCCTCAACCTGTTCGCTGAAATCGGCGGGACTGAACTCGGCCAGCGATACGGCGCCTCGAAGAAGGACCTTCTCGCGTCCTCGGCCGAGCAGCTCTTCGCGGGCAACATCATCGTGGAAGCCGACGTCAAGGAAAAGGCGCTCGCCTGGCTTCCCGACGCTATGCGCTTCGATCGTCCCGTCGCTGCGTTGGCGAATGACGATGCCGACATGAAGCCTGCCGGTGCCGCCGAAATGGGGGGCGACGACGAAGCGGTCGGTGATGGCGACGAGGACGAACCGGTCGCCGACGCGGCCTGA
>CAUUIU010000372.1:0-3606 GCA_963545025.1 uncultured Sphingopyxis sp.
CGAGCTTCGATTTCTGTTCGCCCGACAGCGGGACGAGGCCCGCGGCCTTTTCGGGGCTCACCGCGGGCACCGGATCCGGCGGGGTCAGCTTCAACTCGTCGGTTGCGGTCGCGGTTGCGGTCACTTCGCTCATTCGTCTTCCTTCCACCCCGATGCCACTCGCCTATATGGCATGGCCAACTGTGTTATTCAAGCATCACACCTGCTTTTGCCGATTCAGCACCGGCGCGATCCAGGCCGACAGGATCAATTGCGCCATATGATAGACGAGGATCGGGACCAGCACCATGCCGGCCGTCGCGGGCGGAAACAGCGTCGCGGCGAGCGGCGCGCCGACCGCGATGCTTTTCTGCGCGCCCGAAAAGAGCAGGGTGATGCGGTCCGCGCGCGCGAGCCCCAGCACGGGGCCGAGCAGCCACGCGCCGCCGAACGCCAGCGTCAGCAGCGACGCAACCGCACCGAACACCACGCCGATCTCGCGCCCGTCGAGCTGGCCCCAGATGCCCGCGACCACCGCCGCCGAAAAGGCGACATAGACCGCGATCGCGATCGCGGTGCGGTCCATGAAGGTCGCGAGCCCGCGGTGCGCGAGCACCCAGGGGCGCAGCCAGCGCTGCACCGCCTGCCCGGCCAGGAAGGGCAGCAACAGGATCGCGACGATGCGCAGCGCGGCGGCGCCATGGATTTCGCCCGCGCTGCCTGCAAGCGCCGCGAACAGCAGCGGCGAGACGACCACGCCCGCGAGATTGAGCAGCGCCGCCGCGACGACGCTCGCCGCGACATTGCCGCCGGCCAGGCTGCTCGCTGCGGTCGCCGACTGGACGGTCGAGGGCAATATGCCGAGGAAGAGAAAGCCGAGCGCGAGTGCCGCGGGCAGGAACGGCGCGGTCGCCAACTGCGCGCCGAGCCCGACCAGCGCCATCGCGCCGAAGCAGAAGGCAAAGGTGCCGCCCTGCAATTTCCAGTTGCGGATGCCGTGCAGCACCTCGTCGCGCGGCAGGCGTACGCCGTTGAGGAAAAAGAGAAAGACGATCGCCGCGGTCGACACGCCCTGCGCCACTGGCACTGCTGTACCACGCACCGGCAGCAGGCTGGCGAGCAATAGCGTCGCGAGCAGCACGGGGACGAAGCGGTCGGGAAAAAGGCGCGCGAGCATCGGCAAGAGCGATGGCGGCGCAGCGCGCGCTTTGCAAGGCAATCGATCCTCCCTGTGGCGAAGCCTTGGGGAGGTGGCAACGCGGAGCGCTGACGGAGGGGCCACCGGCGCGACGTCGTCGGCGCCTCCACCATCCGCTGGGCGGACGGTCCCCCTCCCCATCGCTGCGCGACAGGGAGGATTGGCTGGGCCGCCAAATCCGATAGAGAAGCCCACATGCCCAACATCCTCATCCTCGCCGCGCTTCCCGAAGAAGCCGATGCCCTGTTCCCCGATGCCGGAACACGCGAGGACGGCCCCTTCGCCGTCCGCCGTCTCGAAACGCCCGGCCACCGCCTCACCATCGCCACCTGTGGCCTCGGCAAGGTCAACGCGGCGCTCGCCGCGGGCCTGCTCGGCGCCGATGCCGATATGCTGCTGATGACCGGCACTTGCGGCGCGCTCGGCGCCGCGCCGGGCGCCTACTGGCTCGCCGAGGCGTTGCAGCACGACTATGGCGCGAACGAACCCGGCCGCTTCCGCCGCTACCGCGCGGGCGACTGGCCGATGGGCGAACCCGGGGAGGCGCATTTCGCCGCCATGCCCGACCCCGGCCTCGGCCTGCCACACGCGCGCATCGCCAGCGGCGACAGCTTCGTCGCCTGCCCCGACGCCGCCGCCGACCTGCAATCGCTCGGCGCGACGCTCGTCGACATGGAGGTCGGCGCGGTCGCGCAGGTCGCGGCGCGGCTCGGGCTACCGTGGGCGGCGATCAAGGCGGTGACCGACGAAGCCAATGATACGAGCGGTGGGGACTTTCAGGCGAACCTGATTCGCGCGGCGCGGACGGCGGGGCAGGAGGTCGAGCGGCTGGTGGCGATGCTGTGAAGGGCGCGCTGGTCGCCGCGCTGCTGCTGGGACTCGCCACGACCTCCGTCTGGCTGCTGATCACCCGTTCGGTCGTCCCGATCGCGGATATCGCTCCGCAGCGCGACGCTGACCTGTTCGCCGCTTGGCGCCTGGGCAAGGCGAAGGAGGATGTCGAAGCGATCGAAGCCTATCTCGCGCGCGAGGGCGTTGGCGAGATACTGCCGATTGCTGATATATTGCGCAGCGACGCGCGCTGGCGGCGCTGCGAGGCAGCGGAGCCTTTTGCCGTCCCGCCGCGCCGCCTCTGGCCGGCGATGGTACCAACCTTGCGTTATGTCCGCGATCAGGTCGTGCCGGCGGTCGGTCCGGTAAGCGTCGTGTCGGGTTATCGCGATCCGATCGCCAACGGCTGTTTTCGGGGCGCGAAGGCCAGCCGCCACTTGCGCTTCGCAGCGCTCGACCTGATGCCGGAAAAAGCGCTGGCGCGCGAAGACCTGATCGCGACCTTGTGTCCGCTCCATGCGCAGACGGGTGCGCGCTTCGCGGTCGGGCTCGGCATCTACAAGGTCACGCGTTTCCATATCGACACCGCGGGCTTTCGCCGCTGGGGCGCCGATTACCGCGGCGCCTCCTCGCCCTGCCTCACTCGTAGCTGAGGTGCGTCGCCTTGCCCCGGAAAATCCAGTGCGCGAGGATCGAATAGCCGAGGATGACGGGCAGCACGAACAGCGCGCCGACGAGGATGATCGTCAGTGATTCGGGGCTTGCCGCCGCATCCCAGATGTCGAGCCGGTCGGCGATCAGATAGGGGTAGAAGCTGTAGGCGATGCCGACAAAGCCGAGCGCGAACAATATGCCCGCGGTCGCCAGCGGCACCCATGACAGCTCGTCGTTCTGGCGCAGCGGCCGGCGCAGGAAGATCGCAAGCCCGATAAAAAGCGTTGCGGCGGCGATCGGGATCGGCAGCAGCGCGATGATTTCGGGCAGGCGGAACCAGCGCTCGAAAATGCGTTCCGAAAGCAGCGGCGTCGCAATCGAGATGATCGCCATCGCGAGCGCGGTGAGCCACAGGGTGACTTCGGCCCAGCGCACCGCGCGCTTCTGCAACTCGCCCTCGACCTTGTAGATCAGCCAGCAGGCGCCGACGAAAAGATAACCCGCGACGAGGCCGAGCGCGGCGAGCAGGCAGAAGAGCACCGATGTGAAACTCTGGTCGAAACCGAGGACATAGGCGCCGAGCATATAGCCCTGACAGAGCGACGTGAGCAGCGATCCCGCGAAAAAGGCACTGTCCCAGCGATGCTTGCGCTCGGGAGCCGCCTTGGCGCGGAA
This sequence comes from uncultured Sphingopyxis sp., assembly GCA_963545025.1. GTDB lineage: Bacteria > Pseudomonadota > Alphaproteobacteria > Sphingomonadales > Sphingomonadaceae > Sphingopyxis. Next base: position 3,338 of record CAUUIU010000372.1, read on the forward strand.
TTCGAACGAGACGCCGCGCAGGATCAGGGCGATCAGCATCAGTGCGACCGGCAGATAAAGCTGCGTGAGGATTAGCCCGTGCGCGATCGGAAAGGCGACGAGCAAAAGCCCGATGCCGAGCACCAGCCAGGTCTCGTTCGCGTCCCAGAAGGGGCCGATCGAGGCGACCATCAGGTCGCGATTCTCGTCCTTTTCGAGCCGTGTCAGCATGCCGACGCCAAGGTCTGTCTCTTATACACATCTCCGAGCCCACGAGACACTGAGCGATC
>CAUUIU010000373.1:0-3605 GCA_963545025.1 uncultured Sphingopyxis sp.
AGTGTCTCGTGGGCTCGGAGATGTGTATAAGAGACAGCTTCATGGACGTCGCGCGCGACGGGGTCGCGCTTTACGAATTTGACGACAAGGAATTGCACAAGCCGAAGCCGAAGACGCCCGAGCAGGCACTGGCGATGGCGCGGGAATATTTCGACGAGTGGTTTCCGGCGGCAGCGGGTCGGCTTGACACGGCCAAGTACACGCGCGGGCAAGGAAGGCTAAAGGAAGCTGCGTTCGATACGCACCAGGCGACGGAGTTTCTGTACCACTGCGTGCTCTTGGTGTGCACCTTCTATACGCCGCACGTCCACAATCTCGGATTTCTTCGAACCCAAGCTGAGCGGATCGACATGCGGCTGGTCGATGCGTGGCCGCGTGAGCTAAAGGCTGACCGCTCGCGTTTTGAGAAACTGAAGGAAGCCTATGTGAAGGCCCGCTACTCGAAACATTATCGGATCAGCGAGCACGACTTGCTCTGGCTTGCGGGGCGTGTCGAGGAACTCGGTCGGGCCGTTCACGCCATCTGCGCCGAACGTATCGCGGCGCTGGAAGCCAATTGTCGTCCAGGGTGATTACCAAATAGCCGCCGCTTTTCTCGTAGAATAGTTGCCAAGGATACAATGTGTTGCCTCGTGGCATCACCGCCTGACATTCCGCTACGGCATCCTGAATCCAGTGGCTATTATGATCCACTCCTTTAGTGGGAGCGACGCGACCCAAATGGAGGACTCCTCCATTCAACTTTGGCGGCCTTTTAGGCCGCCTTTTTTGTACGTCGGCTTTGCGCCCAATCTCAGTCGTAGCGGTCCGTGAAACCGATGCCCGAAACCTGCCGTTCGCGAATATTGGTACCGGACATCCAGAACGGCCGCGAAGTCGCCCGGAAGCCCCGACGGCTGAAAATCTACAATTGCCACAGATACCCTGATCGAACCAGCGAGTACATCAGTGGGGATCGCCACAGCTCAATCAAATCGACAGCGCGTCGTATCGATGAGTGAGTTCAGAAATTTGACAATAGGGACGGGGCAGCCTGTGCCTTATCCGGCGGACATCCCGCCATCGACCGACAAGGTGGTTCCCGTAACATAGCTTGCGCGGGGCGACATCAGCCAGAGTACGGCCTCGGCTACCTCATTTGGCTGGCCGATTCTGCCCATCGGGATAAGGTCATCCATGGCGTGGGCGTCGCCATCGGTCACACGCAGAAAATTCGGTGTTTCCGTGCCACCGGGACACACTGCATTGACGCGAATGCCCGTCCCGGCGCACTAGATGGCCACCGACCGGGTCAGGCCGACGACCGCGAATTTGCTCGCCACATAATGGGCGATGCCGGGCATCGCCTTCAAGCCGAAGACCGAGGCATTGTTGACGATGGAGCCGCCGCCTTGTGCCCGCATCCGTTCGATCTGATATTTGACGCACCAGTAAACCGCCTTGAAGTTCAGGTCGATCACCCACTCCGCCTCGGCCTCTGGGGTTTCGTCGATGGGCTTGAAATCGGCGTGACCACCGGCATTGTTGAACGCGAGGTCGATTGGGCCGAAATGCGCCACCATATGGTCGATCGCCGCCTTGACCTCTTCGCGCCGCAACACATCGGCGGAATATATGGTGGCCGTGCCGCCAAGGGCTTCGATTTCCCGTCGCACCGCATCCAGCGGTTTGACGCGGCGCCCGACCAGAAAAACCGCCGCGCCGGCCCGTGCGAGCGCCAGAGCGGCGGCGCGGCCCATACCGGTCCCCGCACCGGTGACGAAGGCGGCCTTACCTGCCAGTTCAGTCAATCGGCTGTCCCTGCATGAAAGCGATATGCAGGGCGTTGAACCGGTCGGCATCTTCGAATTGCGGCCAATGCCCACATTGGTTCATGACGACATAGCGGGCGCCCGGTATCATGTCGGCGATCTGGCGGCCCTCTTCGGGCGTGGCGGTCGGGTCATGCGAGGTCCACACGACCAGCGTCGGGGCGACGATGGATCGATACTGCGCCTCGGTGATCATGTTCGGGCGTCGGATATCCATGTCCTGCAGGCACATGATCTGACGCATTGTGTCCGCGAAACCGGGCTGTGCATAAATGGCCCGGCGCGTTTCGATCAAATCGTCCGACACCATTGCGTTATCGCACATCAGAAATTCCAGCCGCGTCGCGATCCGCGCCCAGCTTGGGTCTGACGCGGCCTCGATAGATAGGCTTTTCAGCCGTGCCATCACCTCCGGGTGCGCGGTCCAGCCGCCAGATGTATTCAGCACCAGCCGTTCGACGGCTTCAGGATGATGGACCGCGAGATAGGTCGCCACCCAACCGCCCAGCGATTCCCCGCTGATCAAGGCGCGATCGCGCCCCAGCGTTCGCATCACGGCCAGCACGTGACGGGCATAGTCGGCGACCACATAATCGGCCTTGGGCTTGTCGGTCCAGCCATGGCCCAGCATGTCGATCGCCACTGTCCAGAAATGGTCGCCATGCGGCCCCAGGTTGCGCGAATAGGCCTCGGCATGGCCGCCGACGCCGTGCAGCAGCAGCAGCAGCGGCTTGTCCGGTGACCCCGACATCATATAGCGGGTCCGCAGGCCTTCCGCGTCCAGATATCCTTGGCTGAAGCTGCTTCCAGCCAGATCGGACCAGACGCTGGCGAAATTTTCGGGTTTTGTTCTAGTCATCGATTCATCCTCATCCATCTTTTAGTTGTCACGTCATGCGGGGGCGGTAGCGGTTTTGCCGAACATCATCGCCATGCCCGCAATCCATGAGGGGATGGCTTCGTAAAATTCGATTTGGGCGTCGATCGGCCCGGCAACCGCTTGCGCTGCGAAGGCTGCGACCCAAGCCAGTGTTTCGTTCGCCGCGCGACCGGCAGTGAGCGCCACATCGCCCGTATCGAAGGCATCAAAGGCGCGGACGTCGCCCTTTTCCAGAAGGGCCAGCACCGCGCGGTCCCACTCCGGGTTGAGGGCGACCTGGGCGCTCTGGCCGCTCGCCGCATCGCGACCGGCGGCGCGGACGCGCTCTTCACGCGCCGCGCGCGCCGCGGCATCGGGATTGCGGCCATCGATCAGCCGTGCGCGCACGTCCTCCGGCGCGGTTTCCAGCGCCGGAATCGGGGGGTCATGGGAAAGGCCGCCCGAGGCAGCGAACAGGATCCTCAACCCGGAGCTGGCGACATGCCGTCCCACCGCCTCGCCCAGCATCCGTGCCCGGCGATAGGATGGAAGTGGCGGTGCGATGGCGTTGATGAAGATCGGGACGATCGGAAAGACCTGCGCCGAACCGAACATCTCCTCCCATATCTGGGTGACGCCATGATCGACGGCCATCCGATAGGATAGGGCGATATCGATATCCTGCGCCTGCACGCCGGCCGCCAGGGCACGCGCGAAGCCTTCGGGAACGTCCAAGGGTCCGGCGTGCGTTCCCCAATCGCCGATCGAATCGGCGGCGGCGCCGACGCAGAAAGATGGCATCAGGTCATAAAAGAAGCCGTTGAAATGATCGGGCGCGAATTGGATCACCAGGTCCGGCGAAAAAGCGCGAACCCTGTCGGCCAGCCGCGCGAACGCTGATTGCACGGCGGTTTCCGTTTCCGCGTCGGTGGATC
>CAUUIU010000374.1:0-3605 GCA_963545025.1 uncultured Sphingopyxis sp.
CTACACTTCTAGCTTCGTCGGCAGCGTCAGATGTGTATAAGAGACAGCGGGCAGCGCGCTGCCGAGCGCGACCCAGTGCATCGTCTGCTTCATCCGGCAACGCGGAATCAGCTTCAGCGCATAAAGGAGCGCGACCGGCAGCAGCAGCGGAAGAAGGAGCAGCCGCCACGGCGCGCGGCTGCGCACCGCGAACCACAGGAAGGGGGTGTAGGTCGGCAGGATGGTGAGCGTGCGGTCGAGGTCGAAGATCGACAGCATCGCCTTCTGCGGCCGGGGGGGGGGAGCCGCATCCTTCGTCTGCCGTCGTACCTGTGCCATCGCCTGCTCCTTCGCGGACGGCAGTGGCAGCGCGGCCTGACGCGCCGATGGGGCGTTCATTTGATTTTCGACATGTTCGCCCGGTGGGTGGCGATTTCGTCGGTCAGCCGGTAACGGGAGGGCAATGCAAATCTTGGTGATCGAGGATGACGCCCGCGTCGCGGAGCATATCGGGAAGGGCCTGAAGGCCGCGGGGCACCGCGTCACGACCGAGGATGACGGGCGCAAGGGGCTGCTCCGCGCGGCGTCCGAAAGCTTCGACCTGATCGTGGTCGACCGGATGCTGCCCAATGTCGACGGGCTGACGATCGTCCAGACGATTCGTGCGACCGGCGACACGACGCCGGTGCTGTTCCTCAGCGCCCTTGGCGAAGTCGACGAGCGTGTCGCGGGCCTCCGCGCCGGCGGCGACGATTATCTGACCAAGCCCTTCGCCATGTCCGAACTGCTCGCTCGCATCGACGTGCTCGGCCGCCGTGGCCCCGCCATTGTCGCCGAGACAAAGCTCAGCGTCGGCGACCTTGACATCGATCTGCTCGGCCAGCAGGTGCGGCGCCAGGGACGCGCGATCGACCTCACCGCGCGCGAATTTCGCATCCTCGCCTATCTCGCGCGCAACGAGGGCCGCGTGGTCACGCGCTCCATGCTGCTCGAACATGTCTGGGACTATCATTTCGACCCCCAGACCAACATCATCGACCAGCATGTCAGCCGCCTCCGTCAAAAGGTCGACCGCGGCCATGACGTACCGCTGATTCATACGGTGCGCGGCACCGGTTATGTCATGCGGGCGGGCGCTTGAGCATGCTCTCCCGCCGCGGGATCTGGCGCAGCCTGACGGTGCGGCTGGCGCTCGTCTATGTGGCGCTCTTCCTGACTTCCACCGCGGCGATGTTCGGCGCTTCCTATTGGTTCGGGGTCTATCAGCCGATGCTGAAGCAAGCCGAGGCGGTGCAGCGCGAAGCGAGTAACCTCGCCGCAGTCGATCACGCCGACGGGCGCGATGCCCTGCTACATGCGTTGCAGCTTCGCCAGACAAGCGGCCACAGAAGGGCATTTCATGCCTTGCTGTCGGCCGATGGCAAGGCCGTGACCGCCAACCTACCGAGCTGGCCCAACGCGGCGATTGACGACTGGGATCTGCTCGATGCCGACGTCTCCTTTCTCGGTACCGAGCAGGATTATACCGCGCTGTCGGTCGAGCGCCGTCTCGACGACGGATCGCGGCTGATCGTCGGCCGCGATGTCGAGGATATCGACGACCGTGACGAGATTTTCTCGACCGCAGCTGCCTGGCTGATCCTGATCGCCGCAGCGCTTGCCATCGGCGGCAGCGTCGCGATGGGCCGCGCGGTTGGACGCCGCATCGACACCGTCACGCAAACCGCGCGGCGCGTCATGGCAGGCAGCCTCACCGAACGTATCCCGCTGCGGGGCACCGGCGACGATTTCGACGAACTCGCCGGGACGCTCAACCAGATGCTCGGGCGGATCGAGGAAGCGGTCGAGGCGGTGCGGCGCGTGTCGGACAATGTCGCGCACGAACTGCGCACGCCGCTGGCGCGTCTCCACGCCGACCTCGATGACCTTCGCAACACCCGCGATGAAGGCGAACGGCAACGCCTCGCGGAACAGGCCTCGGCCGAGGCCGGGCGACTGCAGGCGATCTTCGATGCGCTGCTACGCATTGCCCGGATCGAGAGCGGGCGGCATCTGGCAGGCTTCAAGACGGTCGATCTCTCGACGTTGCTTGCCGATGCGGTCGAGTTTCACCTCCCCGATGCGGAAGCGCGTGGGCAGCGTATCGAAAGCCACATCGCTCCTGGGCTAACGCTCGAAGCCGACCCGAACCTGCTCTTCCAGGCCATGTCGAACCTGCTCGACAATGCGATAAAATATGGGGGCGAAGGCGGCGCGGTGACGGTGAATGCCGCGAAAGCGGGGTCCAGCTTCATTGTGGAAGTATCCGACACCGGCCCCGGTATCCCGCCCCTGGATCGCGAAAAGGTGATCGAGCGCTTCTTCCGCCTGCCCGACACCGCGGGCGAAGCCGGAACCGGGCTCGGCCTGTCGCTTGTCAGCGCGATCGTCGCGCTGCACAAGGGCCGGCTCGCCATCAGTGATGCGGCGCCCGGAACGCTAGTGAGGCTTGAATTCGGATTTTCGAATTACCCATAATAGTGTCGGCTTCGTTGGTTCTCGGAATTGAAAGCTGACAGTCTGCAATCGGCCATCAGCTGTCCATTTGAACAGGCGAGCGAGCGTCTGAATGTTAACTGACGCCAAGCCGACAACTCCTCTCGCTCGCCGGTCCTTGCTTATCGGGTCGGCAAAGCCTTTGTCATCTCGCGAAGCAACGTCGTTAGTTTCACCTCCGTCACATCTTTCCCCGTCACGCGCTTCTTCGAGGTGGCGCGCCAGGCGAGGCGGCCAGTGGAGCGCTCGACCAGGTCGAGGACCAGCGTGCCCTGCGTATGCTGGCTCGCATCGAGACGGTAGTCGCTCGGCGAAGTGCAGAAAGGGAAGGCGCAGCCAGCCCCGTCGGTCTTCAGCTTCGCGTCGGTCTCGGGCTGCATGACGATCGTATAGGCGACGAGCAGATCGGCCTCGGCAGGATCCTCGACCAGCCGGTAGCCGCGGGCCTGAAGCGCGGCCTCGGTCGCCCCGCGCAGCCGGTCGACCGCGATCTCGTTGGCGATGGCCGGATCGGGGACGCCGGTGCCGAAGGCGCGCATCGGCGCCCAGGCAAAGGTCGCGCCCTGCGCCAGAGCCGGCGAGGAGGACTGGATGATATCGACCTTGGCCGACGCGGGGACTGTGACGGCGGCACCGGTGAAAGCGATGGCGATTGCAAGATTTTTGACAATTTTCATGATGATTTCCTTTTATGTTATTGAGGGATGATGTCAGCGGGCGCTGTCGTTGGGTGACGATCGGGCACAGTGCCGGTAGTTTCGAACCGGCGCCTAGTGCGCGCCGCTCGTGTCGATGGGGCCTTTCGGTTTTGGCACCAGCCAGATGATCATCGCTGCCGCCCCGAGGCAGATAGCGATCACCCCGAACATGTTGAGCGTCGCCAGCATGGTGCTCTGGCCCTCGATGACATGCGAGAGCATCGTTCGTGCGGACTCGACCGGAACGCCTTGTGCGACAATCGAGCCGACCGCCGCCTCGCCATTCTGCATGGCGCCCACCAATTCGGCGTTGTTCGTCCGCGTAGCGTCCGACCAGCCGCTCTGGATGAGCGAGGTGGCAAAGGCGCCGGCCAGCGTCCGCATGAAGTTGGA
>CAUUIU010000375.1:0-3591 GCA_963545025.1 uncultured Sphingopyxis sp.
GATCCAGCTCGACCTCGCCTCGCTCGCCAGCGTCCGAGCCGCCGCCGATGCTCTCAATGCCGACGGCCGCAAGTTCGACGTCGTCATCACCAACGCCGGCGTGATGGCCGCCCCCTTCGGCAAGACCGACGACGGGTTCGAGACGCAGTTCGGCACCAATCACCTCGGCCACTTCACCTTCGTCAACCGCATCGCGTCGCTCATCAAGGACGGCGGCCGCCTCGTCAGCCTCGCCTCGTCGGGGCATCGCTTCTCCGACGTGAACCTCGAAGATCCGAACTTCGACAAGGGCGATTATGAACCCTGGGCCGCCTATGGCCGTTCTAAGACCGCGAACATCCTTTTCGCGGTAGAGTTCGACCGGCGCCACAAGGACCGCGGCGTGCGCGGCATCGCGCTCCACCCGGGCGGCATCCACACCGAACTCGGACGTCACCTCGACGAGGGCGCGCTCGAAGCGCTGGTCGCGCAGATCAACGAGACCGCCAAGGCATCGGGCGGCGAAGCGTTCGAGTTCAAGTCGATCCCGCAAGGCGCGGCCACCTCGGTCTGGGCCGCGGCGGTCGCCGATCCGGCCGAAGTCGGCGGGCGCTACCTTGAGGATTGCCACGTCGCCGAGCTCGCCGAGGGCGAGGGCCTCCGGGCCGGCGTCCGCGCCTATGCGATCGACCCCGACAATGCCAAGGCGCTCTGGGCCAAGAGCGAAGAACTGATCGACGAACGTTTCTAAACGATCGTTGCGATCATCGACGGGGGCAAGCGGCCAGCACGGCCGTTTGCCCTCGTCTGCTGGGCGTCCTCGGGCCGCTACAGCGGCGTCCATCGTGCGCTCACCTTGACTTTTCGGGAAAAATCTCCCATATCACCCTTGCTAACGTCGCCTGCGACGGAAAATAGATGCCCCGTGGGGCGGATACTTCCCTTCACGCGCTACCAGCTCCACCGGTGCTTTTGCCGGCGGATTCCCGTTTCTTCGTGAAAGGAAACACCCCCATGCCGATCGGCACCGTAAAATTCTTCAGCCAGGACAAGGGCTATGGCTTCATCGAAAATGAAGATGGCTCGGGCGACAATTTCGTCCACATCACTGCCGTCCAGAACGCAGGCATGACGACCCTGAACAAGGATCAGCGCGTCTCGTACGAACTGGAAACCGGCAAGAATGGCAAGACCTCGGCTGTTAACCTGCAGTCGGCCTGATTATTGGCCAAAGAGGAACTGATCACCTTTGAGGGCCTGATCGACGAGATCCTGCCCGACGGACGCTTCGGCGTCACACTGGAAAATGGTCATCGCCTGATTGCCTATACGGCTGGCCGGATGCGGCGTTTCCGCATCCGGTCGGTCGTCGGCGATGCCGTCCGCGTCGAAATGACGCCTTATGACCTCAGCAAGGGCCGCATCGTGTATCGCGAACGCGGCAATGTGCCGGTGGGCGGACAGCCCCGGCGGCGTTAGCGCCACCAATACACTCGATTATAACAATAAAGATGATGAATATGATTCAGACTATTTCGATTTTTCCCCGCCTCGCGGGACTCTCGCTCGCCGGAAAGGCGATCGTACCCACTTCGGCACCGCGCCGCTCGCCGACGCTCTCGCGTCGCGAACTTCGCCGGATCATTGCCGACATGGTCGACTGACCAAAGCTAAGGAACGCCCGCATGTCTTCCACCAGCGATTTCTACCTGACGCAGGCCGACAAATGTACGGCCGAAGCGACCGAAGCGACGCTGGAGCAGGTGCGCGAGCGTAACCTGCGCGCCGCCGCCGCATGGCAGGCGATGGCCGACAAGCTGATCCGCACCGAAGCGGCGCGCGCCGAAAAGGAACAGCGCGCCCGCGACGCCGCGGACGTTTGAGCGCGCTCCAAATTTCCATATAAAGAATTCTTTATATCCCGTTGACAACGGGCCCGCTCGCGCTATCCTGAAAGCTGTCGAGGTTCTTCACGTCGTTCCAGCGCCGCGAAGCTAAGACGGGAAGCCGGTTCAAAGCCGGCGCTGCCCCCGCAACTGTAAGCGGTGAGCGGTGGTCGCTACGTGTCACTGGTTCGCAAGGAACCGGGAAGGCCAGACCGCCGCGTCGATCCGTGAGCCAGGAGACCTGCCTCGTCAGATACGTCCTCCGGCGGGGTGTCCGGTCAGGCCGCATGCATGGCTGCGCCCGACCCTTGCTTTGCGGGCGCAGATTCCCGTGCGTACGCGTCTGCCTGACGCCTTGCCCCTTGCAAGGTGTTTGAAAATGACTGTCAGCGTCGCCACCCTCGGCTTCCCCCGCATCGGCCTTCGCCGCGAGCTCAAATTCGCGCTCGAAAGCTATTGGGCGGGCAAATCGACCCTCGCTGAACTCCAGACCGCAGCCGCGGGCCTCCGCGTGGCAAACTGGGCGCGGCAGAAGGCGCTCGGCGCCGACATTTTGCCGTCGAACGACTTCTCGCTCTACGACCATGTGCTCGACACCAGCGCGCTGATCGGCGCGATCCCCGCTCGCTACGACTGGAGCAGCGACACCGTCGACCCCGACCTCTATTTCGCCATGGCTCGTGGCGCTCAGGGGCCTTCCGCCTGCGGCCACAGCCATGACACGACCGCGCAGGAAATGACCAAATGGTTCGACACCAACTATCATTTCATGGTCCCCGAGCTCACCGCGGGGCAAACGTTCAAGATCGCCTCGACCAAGATCTTCGGCGAGTTTGAAGAAGCGAAGGCGCTCGGCTACCAAACTCGCCCCGTCCTCCTCGGCCCCGTCTCCTATCTGATGCTCGCCAAGGGCAAGGCCGTCGAACCGCTCGCGCTCCTGCCGCAGCTTCTCGACACCTACGCCGAAATCCTCGCCCGCCTCGCCAAGGCGGGCGCCGAATGGGTCCAGATCGACGAACCCTGCCTCGTCCTCGACCTCACCGCCGAACAGCGCACCGCCTTCGAGCGCGCCTACGCCCGCTTGGCGACGCGCGGCCCCAAACTCATGCTCACGACTTACTTCGGCGGACTGGGCGACAATCTCGATCTCGTCGCCGAACTCCCCGTCCACGGCCTCCACCTCGACCTCGTCCGCACCCCCGAGCAGCTCGAACTCGCGCTGGCAAAGCTCCAGCCGCACGTCCTGCTCTCGCTCGGCATCGTCGACGGCCGCAACATCTGGCGCGCCAACCTCCCCGACCTCTACTGGCGCCTCAAGGAGCTCGCCGGCAAACGCGACCTCATCCTCGCGCCCAGCTGTTCGCTCCTTCACACCCCCGTCGACCTCGCGCTCGAAACCGGGCTCGACCCCGAAATCGCCCAGTGGCTGAGCTTCGCGGTACAAAAGATCGAGGAACTCGCCGCGCTCGCCAAGGCCCTCAACGAAGGCGAGGACGCGAGCTTCGCTGCCTTCTCGGCCTCGCGCATCGCCGCGGTCGCGCGCCAGACCTCGCCGAAGATTCACAACCCCGCGGTCGCGCAGCGCCTCACCGCCCTCGACGAAAGCGCGACCCATCGCGCCTCCTCCTTCGCCGCGCGCCGCGAAGCCCAGCAAGCCCGCCTCGCCCTCCCCGCCTACCCCTGTCTCTTATACACATCTCCGAGCCCACGAGACACTGAGCGATCG
>CAUUIU010000376.1:0-3563 GCA_963545025.1 uncultured Sphingopyxis sp.
CGCAGATCGAACTCGCGATCGCGCGGACCGAGGACGCGCTGAGCCTGCTGGTCGTCGATTCCCCCCGGACGATCGGACGCGGCGAAGAACTGGGCCGGCTGACCGCCCCCCTGATTCCCGATGGCCTGCCATCCGACCTGCTGCGCCGCCGGCCCGACGTCGCGCAGGCCGAATATCAGCTCGCCGCGTCGGACAAGAATCTTTCGGCAGCACGCAAGCGCTTCCTGCCGCAGGTGCGCCTGACTTCGGCCGCCGGGGCGGCCTTTTCGACGCTGATCGGCGACCCGATTTCGATTTGGTCGGTCGGCGGCAGCATATTGGCGCCGATCTTTCAGGGCGGCCGGCTGACGGCGCAGGCCGATGCCGCGGGGGCACAGCGCGATCAGGCCGCCTTTGCCTATCGACGTACTGCACTCACCGCCTTCCGCGAGGTCGAGGACGCGCTCGCCGCGGTCCGCCGCATCGACGAACAGATAGCATTCGCGCAGTCGCAGCGCGACGCACTGGCTGAGGGTCTGCGCCTCGCGACCAATCGGTATCGCGAGGGATATTCGCCCTATCTGGAGCAACTCGATGCCCAGCGCGGGCTGCTCGGCGCCGAACTGTCGCTGATTCAGCTCCGCGCCGACGCGCTTTCGGCGCGCATCCAGCTCTTTCAGGCAATGGGCGGTGGGTGGGCGCCGTGCGGGACGCCCGAAGCACCCTGCCCTCCGACGCCCTAGCGCTCGAGGAAGGCCACTTCGTCGATATCGATCGAGACCATCAGCAGATCGGTCTCGGGCCGATTGTCGGGGCCGCGGACATAGGCGCGCCGCCGGGTCGGAACACGAATGCCGCCGCTTTCGATAGTGTCACCGATCAATTGGGCGGCGGGAAAGCCGCCCGCAATGTCGACGCGATAGTCGTGCCGCCGAAGGTCGAGCGCCGCGTCGAAATAGAAATCCTGCTGGCGGCTGTGGGTGACCATGGTGCCGGGGAAAGACGCGCGCAACACGCGCCATTCCTCGTCGCCCTCGCGCCAGGGTTCGCATTCGCGAACCTCGACGCCCGGCATCGCGAGCGCGAACGGCGAGTTGAGATAGAGCCACATCGCATAGCCGTTGAAGGTCGCGCGATGGAGCGGTCCCCACGGCGTGTTCAGACCATGACCAGCAAACAGGGAGGGCAGATCGTCGCTTTCGGCGACGATCGAACCGTCCGTTTTTTCGACCGCGATCCGGTCGGACGTGAAGCGCGTTCGCTGATCGGGCGCACCGAACGGCGACACCGACGCCCGCTGCTCGTGCAGCCAGACGGTCATCCGCCGCCGGGTGATGTCGGTCGGCAAGCCCTTCAATGGGAACAGCCCGCCGGTGGTCACCACTGTCGCCTCGACGCGCTCGAACGCGTCGCGCCGTGCAAGTCCGCCGTGCGCCTCGATCACCTCATCCAAGAAAGCCATCGCAAGTCTCCTGCTTTGCCCGATCGCGCGGCGCATTGGTGCGCGCGATCTCGGTCACGCCGACTCATCTATTGGCGGCGGCGGAAGCGGAGTAGGCCGGGACAATGGAAGCCAGCCTCTCGAAACCGCGCTCCTTAACCGAGCGGCAGTTCGGTCGTCGCCTTGATTTCCGACAGCGCCACGGTCGAATTGATTTCCTGGATACCGGGCAATTTGCTCAGCTGATCGAAAAAGAAGCGTTCATAGGCATCGATGTCCCGAGCGACGATGCGCAGCATGAAATCGGTCGTGCCCATTAGCACATAGGCGTCCAGCACTTCCGGAAAACCGCGGATGGCTTCGCTAAACTCGTCGAGATTTGCACGACCGTGGGCGTTGAGCTTCACCTGCGCGAAGACATGGGCGTTGAGCCCCACCTTGCGGCGATCGATGAGCGCAACGCGTTTGCGAATGAAACCTTCACGTTCAAGCCGGTCGATGCGCCGCCAGCAGGGCGACACCGACAGGCCGACGTGCTCGGCGATTTCGGCCGTCGTCTGGTTCGCGTCGCGCTGCATCTCGCGGAGGATTTTTATCTCGAATGGGTCAAGATCGGTCATTCTTTCCTCATATCAGGAAAAAGCCGGTAATAAAATTCAAAACTTCGCCGAAACCGGTGAAAATGCGAGCAAGTTTGCCCGCGCCGAAGATGCGATGACAGACCTGTCCAGAACAGGAGGTCCATCAATGGTTTCGCGTCCTACCCGCCTTATGCCGCCGCTCGAATGCGTGCGCCTTCAGGATAGCGCCAGCGGCCTTGACGGCGTGATCGCGATTCACTCGACAGCACTCGGGCCCGGTGCTGGCGGATGCCGGCTGTGGGCCTATCCCGACCTCGACCACGCGCTTGCCGACGCCGTCCGGCTCGCCGAAGGTATGAGCTACAAGAACGCACTCGCCGGCTTGCCGCTCGGCGGCGCCAAGGCGGTCCTGCGGCAGCCCGATGGTGATTTCGATCGCGCGGCTCTGTTTCGCGCCTTCGGCCGCGCAGTGGAGCAACTTGGCGGGCTTTATGTCACCGCAGAAGATGTCGGGACATCCGTTGCCGATATGGAAGAGGTCAGTAGCACAACCAAGCATGTCGCCGGGCTGCCGTCCCTAGCAGGCCGCGCGGGGGGCGACCCGTCCCCGTGGACCGCGAAAGGTGTGTTCGAGTCTATGCGCGCTGCGGCGAGATTTGTCCTCGACAGTGACCTTTCGGGGCTGACCGTCGCGGTGCAGGGCACCGGCAATGTCGGCGCCGATCTCTGCCGCCGCCTGGCTGGCGCGGGGGCACGGTTGGTGATCGCCGATCCTAACCCCGCGCGGCGCGACCGGCTTGCCGCGATGCTCGACGCCAAGGTCGTCGGCGTCGACGAGATTGCATCGGTTCAGGCTGAAATCTTCGCTCCCTGCGCTCTGGGCGCCGCGCTGACGCCCGAGGTCGTTCGCGGCCTGAAGGCCAAGCTCGTCTGCGGCGCCGCGAACAACCAGCTTGCCTCGCCCGCCGTCGCCGATCTGCTGATGAACCGCGGCATTGCCTACGCCCCCGACTATGTCGTCAATGCGGGCGGGATCATCAGCGTCTCCGCCGAATATCTGGGCGAGGACGAAAGCGACGTCGAGTATCGCGTGGCCGAGATCGCGCCGCGTGTTGCCGCGCTTCTCGATCAGGCGGCGCGCGAGGGTCGCTCGCCCGCGGTGGTCGCCGACGAAACGGCCGAGGCGGTTATAGCAGGTGCGCAGCGGGTCGCCGCCTGATGCACCGGTTCCGGATCGACGCGATTCCCGATCCGCAATCGCTCCCCCGCATCGCCGGCTTCTTTGCGCAGCGCGCGATGATCCCGTCGATGATGCGGATGCGGATGCTGCGACAGCATATGCGCGTCGAGGTGACGGTCGGCGGGCTCGATGCGGCGCAGGCGGCCGTCATCGCCGCCAAGCTAGGCGAGATGTTTGCGGTGATCGAGGTCGAGCTGGCGGCAGAACTTGCCGCAGCGGCCTGACTATGTCCCCTGCGCCGCCAGCACGCGCAAGATGTTGCCGCTCCACATCTTCTCCTGTCTCTTATACACATCTCCGAGCCCACGAGACACTGAGCGAT
>CAUUIU010000377.1:0-3532 GCA_963545025.1 uncultured Sphingopyxis sp.
CGGCCCCCGGCCCAGGGCCCACGGGCCCGGGGCACCCTGGGGGGGCGGAGCTTTGACAAGGGGGGGCATGATTGGGGGTTTTGATTCCCGACGCGGCCGCCATGATTCCTAACGCCGGCGCTCGGCCGCCGACCGAAACAGTGCGGCAAGCTGGGCCGCGTCCCGCTGGCTGTCCCATTCCAGCCCGGGGGCGATGTTGATGCGGGTCACCAGATAGCCGAGATGAAGGCTGAGGAAGGATCGGGCGAGAAAGCGCGTGTCCATGTCGTCCGCGATCAGGCCCTTCGCCTGCAGGCCGTCAATGCACGCGACGAGCGGGCGCCACAGCCGTTCGATCCACGCCGCGCTGTAGCGCGCCTTGAACAGCGGGTTCTGCAAGATCTCGATCAGGAACATGCGCCCGGCGTCGGAGCGCGTCCCCTGCGCTTCGACGCGTTCGAGGATCATCGCGCGGTCCCACGCTTCGAACGCGTCCCAATCCTGCGGCGGGGCGGTGGCGAGATCGGCGAAAAGTGACTGCTCCATCTGCGCCATCGCGACGCGGTCGAGCACTTCGACGACCAGCCCCTCCTTGTTTCCGAACTGTTTGAACAAGGTTCGCTCGGTGCTGTTCGCCCGCTCGGCGATCTCGCGCGTCGTCAGGCCCGCGAGCCCCTTTTCCATGAGGATCGCTGCTGCCGCCTGGATCAGCGCAGCCCGCTTTGCATCGCCCCTTTTCATCGTTTCGGTCACGTCAATCCTCATATGTATAGCGCTCACTTTACATTTAGGGCGAATCGAAGTATAGCGTCAACTATACATTAACCGAGCAGGAGAAAATTCGATGTTTGCCGTTGCCGAGTTGAGGCCGCACCCCGCCGACGCGATGACCGAAGCGGTCGACGCGACGATCGTCGCGCGCCATGCGGTCCGCCGTTTCCGCAAGGAGCCGGTGCCGGTCCGGACGGTTCGCGATATTCTGAACGTCGCGCGCTATGCGCCGAGCGGGACGAACATCCAGCCCTGGCGGGCGTGGGTGGTGATGGGCGAGGCGCGCGACCGGTTGTGCGCCGCGACCGTCGCGGCGCTGCTCGCGGCGGGACCGCAGCCGCAGGAGGATGAGTTTCGATATTATCCCGCCGAGTTTCCCGCAGCGAACCTCGCGCGCCGCATGGCGTTCGGGGCGGCGTTCGGCGCCGCGATGGGCGTCGCGCACGACGATATGAAGGCCCGGATGCAGGTAATGGCGCGCCAGTTCCTGTTCTTCGACGCCCCCGTCGGGATCATCTTCACGATGGACCGGCGGCTCGAGCACGGCAGCCTCCTCGATTATGGCTGCTTCTTGCAGACCGTCATGATCGCCGCGAAGGCGCGCGGGCTCGACACCTGCGCGCAGCAGAGCTGGTGCCAGTTTCATCGCGTGATCCGCGCCGAACTCGGCATCCCCGAAAGCGAGATGCTGGTGTGCGGCATGTCGCTCGGCTGGGCCGACGAGTCCGCAGCCGAAAACAGCCTCAATCTCGGCCGCGCGCCGGTCGAGGATTTCGCGACTTTCTGCGAGTAGCGTGCCATGTTGTGATGCAGTGAACCATATCGGTTAAAATACTTGACATCGTCACGCTGATATGGCACAAGTGTCACATCATGAAGAATTGCGAGTCGGGCCGGCGCCTTTCCGAAGCGGGAGGGCGTAGCGGCCCGACCTGCGTTTGGAGGCGGGCGTATGACGAATGGCGAAAAGGATGAGATCGGCCCGCAGTGCCATCGACCCGTGCAGGTGAAGCGTGTGCGGCCGAATGGCTGGACCAAGGCGCGCCGCGCGGCTTTCCTGAGCGAACTGGCGCAGAGCTGCAACGTGAAGCGCGCCCATGCCGTGGCCGGCATGTCGATGGGGGCGGGCTATCATCTGCGGCGGCGCGATGAGGAATTTGCGGCGCAATGGCAGGCCGCGCTTGAAATGGGGTACGAGCGGCTGGAAACCGCGCTGCTCCGCCGCGCACTCGAAGCGGCGGGCGCCATCGAAATCGACGATGCCGCCGAGCCGGTCGAAAAGATGAGCGTCGAGCAGGCGATCGGCTTTCTGAACAAGCATCGCGCGAGCATCCAGCTGGGCCATGCCAAGGGACGGCGGTCACAGACGCGCGAGGTCGCGACCCAGCAGGAAGTCGATGCGATCCTGATCCGCCGTATCCGCATGGTGAAGCGCCAGCGCCGGCTGCTGACGGGCGTGGCGGGCGGACAGGTGGCGCTGCCGCCGCCACGCGCCGGAGATGCCGCGCCGGGCGGAGACACCTGACGATGCCGCGGCGGCGGCAGGGGCGAACCGGGGAGCGATGGACGCCGCAGCGGTTGAGCGCCTGGTCGCACACGATCATGCGCCAGCTTGCCGGGATGAAGGACAAGGAAATACGGCAGGTCCTGGGCACGCTGGGCGCGGCGCAGATGCGCGAGGTCGAACGGCGCTGGTACGGGTTCGAGAATGACGGACAGCGCGAGCCGCCGGGTGACTGGCGCATCTGGCTGATCCGCGCCGGGCGCGGGTTCGGCAAGACGCGCGCGGGGTCCGAATGGGTGAGCGAGATCGCGCGGTCGGTGCCCACGGCGCGGATCGCGCTGGTCGCTGCGACGCAGGCCGACGGGCAACGCGTGATGATCGAGGGGCCGAGCGGGCTGCTCGCCGTCGCGCGCGATGGCGAGAAACCGCGCTGGGTGAAGGCGCGGCGCGAACTGCGCTTTTCGAGCGGGGCGGTCGCGACGCTCTATTCGGCCGAGGCGGGTGAGGAACTGCGCGGGCCCGAACATGATTTCGCCTGGTGCGACGAGCTGGCCAAATGGCGGCGCGGCGAGGCGGCGTGGGACAATCTGATGCTGGGGATGCGGCTGGGCGAGCGGCCGCGCGTCGTGGTGACGACGACGCCGCGCGTCAATGCGGCAATGCGGCGGGTGCTGGCGGCGCCGGGATTGGCGGAGACATTGGGCAAGACCCGCGACAACCCTTGGCTGCCGGGCAGCTTCGTCGCGGCGATGCTCGAAAGCTATGGCGGGACGCGGCTGGGGCGGCAGGAGCTCGACGGCGAGATGCTGGAGGATGTCGAGGGCGCGTTGTGGACGCGGACGCTGATCGAGCGGTGCCGCGTCGATGCACACGGGATCGGCAAGCCGGTGCGGGTGGTGATCGGGGTCGATCCGCCGGCGACGGCGCATGGCGATGCGTGCGGGATCGTGGTGGCGGCGCTGCTGCGCGACGGGCGGCTGGCGGTGGTCGAGGATGCGAGTGTAGAGAATCCGCCGCCGCATGTATGGGCGCAGGCGGTCGCCGCGGCGGCGGCGCGCTGGGGCGCCGAGCGGGTCGTTGCCGAGAGCAATATGGGGGGTGATATGGTCGAGAGCACGCTGCGCCAGGCCGATCTGACGTTGCCGGTGGTGCCGGTGCATGCGAGCGTCGGCAAGGCGCGAAGGGCAGAGCCGGTCGCGATCGCTTACGAGCGCGGGCGGGTGGTGCATGCGCTGTCTCTTATACACATCTGACGCTGCCGACGAAGCTAGAAGTGTA
>CAUUIU010000378.1:0-3472 GCA_963545025.1 uncultured Sphingopyxis sp.
CTCGCTCAGTGTCTCGTGGGCTCGGAGATGTGTATAAGAGACAGATGCTGGCGAGGCCCATGCCGACCATCTGTCCGGCGCGTGGACCGTCGACGAGACGTGGGACGTGGTGAGCGCCGCGAGCGAAGACAATGAGGTGGCGGTCCAGTTCCGGCGCGGCTGGTTCCTCGGCGACGGGACCGACGCGGGCAAGGGCCGCCAGGTCGCGGGGATCATTCTCGACAACTGGTTGAAGGGCCGCCGCCGGGCGCTTTGGATCTCGAAGTCGGACAAGCTGCTTGAGGATGCGCAGCGCGACTGGGCGGCGCTGGGGCAGGAGCGCCTGCTCGTCACGCCGCTGTCGCGCTTCCGGCAGGGCACCCCGGTCCGGCTTGCCGAAGGCATCCTCTTCACCACCTATGCGACGCTTCGCTCGCAGGGCCGCGAAGGCAAGGCGAGCCGGATCGAGCAGATCGCCGCATGGCTCGGCCGCGATTTCGATGGGGTGATCGTCTTCGATGAGGCGCATGCGATGGCCAATGCGGCAGGCGGCAAGGGTGAGCGCGGCGACCAGAAACCGTCGCAACAGGGTCGGGCGGGGCTTCGGCTCCAGCATGCGTTGCCCGACGCGCGTGTCGTTTATGTGTCGGCGACGGGGGCGACGACGGTGCAGAACCTCGCTTATGCGCAGCGGCTCGGCCTGTGGGGCGGGAACGACTTTCCGTTCGCTTCGCGCGGCGAGTTCGTCGCCGCGATCGAGCAGGGCGGTGTCGCGGCGATGGAGGTGCTCGCGCGCGACCTCAAGGCGCTCGGCCTCTACGCGTCACGGTCGCTATCGTTCGACGGGGTCGAATATGAACTGCTCGAACATAAGCTGACCGACGAGCAGCGCCGGATCTACGATAGCTACGCCGCGGCCTTCCAGGTCATCCACAACAATCTCGCCGCGGCGATGGAGGCGGCGGGGGTGACGAGCGCCGAGCATGGCACGCTCAATGCGCAGGCGAAGTCCGCCGCGCGGTCGGCGTTCGAGAGCACCAAGCAGCGCTTCTTCAACCATCTCATCACCGCGATGCAGACCCCGAGTGCTATTGCGAGCATCGCGCGCGATATCGAGGCGGGCCATGCGGCGGTGGTCCAGATCGTCTCGACCGGTGAGGCGCTGCAGGAGCGCCGGCTCGCCGAAATACCGGCGGAGGATTGGAGCGATGTGTCGGTCGACATCACGCCGCGCGAATATGTGCTCGACTATCTCGCGCACGGCTTTCCGGTCCAATTGTTCGAGCCCTGCACCGACGGCGAGGGCAATCTTGCTTCGCGGCCCGCCTATGACGAGGGCGGCAACATCATCGTCAGCCGCGAGGCCTGCCGGCGGCGCGATGCGATGATCGAGAAGCTCGCCGCGCTGCCCCCCGTGCCCGGCGCGCTCGACCAGATCGTCCAGCATTTCGGGACCGAGACGGTCGCCGAGGTCACGGGGCGGTCGCGCCGCATCGTCCCGCGGACGGGCGAAGGTGGGGAGGTGCGTTTCGCGGTCGAGAACCGCCCCGGCAGCGCGAACATCGGCGAGACCCACGCCTTCATGGACGACGAGAAGCGCATCCTCATCTTCTCGGAAGCCGGCGGAACGGGACGATCCTATCATGCCGATCTCGGCGCGAAGAACCAGCGGCGGCGCATTCACTATCTGCTCGAGGCAGGATGGAAAGCGGATGCCGCGATCCAGGGCTTCGGGCGGACAAATCGAACGAACCAGAAGCAGCCACCGATGTTTCGTCCGGTGTCGACCGACGTCAAGGCGCAGAAGCGCTTCATATCGACGATCGCGCGGCGGCTCGATTCGATGGGAGCGATCACGCGCGGCCAGCGTCAGACGGGCGGGCAGAATATGTTCCGGCCCGAGGACAATCTGGAATCCTTCTATGCCCGCGACGCACTGCGCCAACTCTATGTGCTGATCGTGAACGCCAAGGTCGAAGGCTGCTCGCTGCTGACGTTCGAAAGCGCGACAGGATTGTCGTTGCTCGATATCGATGGCTGCCTGCGCGAGGAACTGCCCCCGATCACCACCTTTCTCAATCGCATGCTGGCCCTCACGATCGACCTCCAGAACATCCTGTTCGAGGCCTTCGAGGGTCTGCTCGTGCACCGCATCGAGGCGGCGGTCGCTGCGGGAACCTATGAGATCGGCCTCGAAACCCTGCGCGCGGAGAGCTTCGCGGTGAACGCACGGCAGACGATCTACACCCATCCCGGCACCGGGGCGGCGACGCAGCTTCTGACGATCGAGCGCAAGCAGCGGGTGCTGCCGCTCGATCTTGACGATGCACTGGCGCTCGTCCGGACACGCGGCGGCGAACTGCTTGTGAACCAGCGCTCGCAGCGAGCCGCGGTGAAGCTTGGCGCGCGCAGCGTGATCGATGACGACGGCGCAATCCACCGGCGCGTGCGGCTCCATCGGCCCCTCGACGCCAGCCACATGCTGCTCGCCGATTTCGTCATGAGCCATTGGCAGCCTGCCGACCGCGATCAGTTCGCCGATGTCTGGAAGGCCGAACTGGCGGACATTCCCGATTACGAGACGTCGACCCTGCACATGGTGTCGGGCTTGCTGCTGCCCATCTGGCGGCTGCTGCCAAAGGAATCGTCGCGCGTCTACCGGCTCCAGACCGACGAGGGCGAACGCATCATCGGGCGCAAGGTCTCGCCGGGCTGGGTGGCATCGGTGATCCGCGACACGCCGTGCGACCTCCCAAAAGACGAAGCGTGGCAACTTCTGCAGAAGGGCGAGGCTGTCTTTCACCTTGCGGACGGCCAGATGCTGCGCCGCGTTCGCGCCATGAACGACTGGCGGATCGAGCTTTCCGGCTTCAACGATCTTGGTGTTGACCGGCTGAAGGCATTTGGCTTGATTTCCGAAATCGTCTCGTGGCAACTGAAGCTCTACGTGCCGGCAGGGGCTGCTGGCGCCGACGTGTTCGCGCGGCTGGTGGATCGATTTCCGATCCAGCGGATCGCGGATCGCAAGGCCGCCTGAAGGAGCCCCGCCATGGAAAGTCCGGTCCGTGAACTTGCGCGTCGTCTCGGTGAAAATGCCG
The DNA here is from genome assembly GCA_963545025.1 of uncultured Sphingopyxis sp. Lineage (GTDB taxonomy): Bacteria > Pseudomonadota > Alphaproteobacteria > Sphingomonadales > Sphingomonadaceae > Sphingopyxis. The sequence continues at coordinate 3,078 of CAUUIU010000378.1, forward strand.
AGGCGGTGTGCCGCCACTATCTCTCGAACGGTCGCCGCGAAGGCCATTATTGGATGGTCGGCGATAAGGGCAATGCGCCTGGGCGCAGTCTTTATGTGCGTCTCGCCGATGGCGATGGTCGCCGCACGGCGGGCAAATGGACCGATGCCGCGACCGGCGATCATGGCGACCTGCTCGACATCATCGCCGCCAGCTGCGCGCATACGAACCTCGCTGAAACGCTCGCCGAGGCGCGGCGATTTCTGAGCTTGCCTCCACCCGACGCGGGCACGCAGGGTCCGCGTCCGCGTCCGCGCCGGGCGCCCGCTGGCAGCCCGGAGGCGGCGGCGCGGCTTTGGGCGGCTTCGAAGCTGTCTCTTATACACATCTGACGCTGCCGACGAAGCTAGAAGTGT
>CAUUIU010000379.1:0-3457 GCA_963545025.1 uncultured Sphingopyxis sp.
CACTTCTAGCTTCGTCGGCAGCGTCAGATGTGTATAAGAGACAGCATCGGCATCGGCCATCCGGGACATAAAGACCGCGTGACCGGCCATGTCCTTGGCAATTATCACAAGAGCGAGATGGAGCCGCTGATCGACCTGCTCGGCGCGATCGCCGCCGAAGCAAAATGGCTGGCCGACGGTGACGATGTGCGCTTCCAGAGTGATCTCGCCCTGCGCCTGAACGGATGAGCGCTCAAATAAACTTCATATCGCCGTAAATCCACGGCCAAGGCGCGCCAGTTTCACCGAGTATCTCGCGCATGATCATCGGAAAGCTGGCCTCGGCACGAACGTCGTTCGCCATGACGAGCACGCAGCGCTGCGACCTTTCTACGCAGACCATAATATTGCCGGTCGAGTCGTTATGGCCGCCGCGAATAAAGCCCGGCCCCTGCGGCCCCGAAAAGACGATCGTTCCGACGCCCGCTGCGATCTTCGGCTGCTGAGCCGCCGGCGCATCCGCATCGAGCGTCGGAAACTGGGCGCGCGACCGGATCGGGAGGTCGGCACGCACCATCTCGGCGCGCGACGTCTTTGACAGGCCCTCGCCCCGCACCATTGCGGCGGTGAAATTGGCGAGATCGGTGATCGTGGTGTCCATCGATCCCGCCATGCGCACGCGGCCGCGTTCGTCATGCAGTTCGAGGCTGCCATCGAGCTGCCAGCCATCAGCATAATTGGCTGCGAAATCGGGACGCCACGTCAGGCTGGTGTTCGGCATGTTGAGCGGGTCGAAGACCAGCCGCTTCACCTCAGCACCCGTTTCGATGCGCAGCGCTTTCTCGATGGCGAACTGCAGCAGGATAATCCCCTCGCCCGAATAGCCGTACCGGGTGCCGGGGTCGAAATGGATGCGCAGCTTGCCGTCGGGCTCGAGGAAATGGAAATTGGCGAACCCCGTGCTGTGGTTGAGCGCGATACGCGGCGTGATCGCGCGCCAGCGCGGATCGTGCTTCAGATCGCCCCAGTTCCCATAGGCTTCCAGATTGCCATAGTCGGGAAGCGGCTGGGGCAACATTTCGGCGATCGGGCGGTCGAGATCGACCTTGCCCTCGTCAACGAGCCGCATCACCGCATAACTGAACAGCAATTTGGTGAGCGACGCGCCATACATGATCGTCTGAGGCGTCAGCGGGTCGCCCTTGGCATTGCGTTCGCCGAACGTTTGCACCGACTTGACCTTGCCACCGTCGATCACCGCGATCGCAAGGCCCCGCGCACTCGTGCCCTGCATCGCCTTTTTGGCTATGGCGGCGACGCCGGCCTGATCGGGCAGGCTCGCCGCCTGAACGGGTGCCGCAAGGACGAGAAGCGGCAGGGCCCACGGCAGCTTCGAACGACGCATCGACACCTCCTGTGTGTTGCCTGAATACTACAGCTAGTACTCTTTAGAAATAGCAAAATCGGCGAGATTGACAGCGATCTTGCGATATGCGCCCGCCATGGCATCATCGGGCTTCGAAAGGAGCCTCCCTTATGCCAGACCGCCATCGCCCGAGCCGCCGCGACCTGATCGCTGGCGCCGCCGCGCTGACCGCTGCCGCCCCTGCCCTGCTGCATGCTGCAACCCCTACGGCCGCCCCGTCGCTCAAAGGTCGCACCGTGTTGATCACGGGCGCATCAAGCGGCTTCGGGCGGGTTGGCGCGCTGCTCTACGCGCGTGCGGGCGCGAAAGTAATCGCGACGATGCGAAACCTGCCCCGACCCGATGCCGACACTCTGGCCGCCGAAGCAGCCAAGGAAAAGCTCGACCTGCATATCGTCGAGATCGACGTAACCGACGACGCGTCGGTCGCGGCGGGGACCGCCAAGGCGCTGGAACTGGCGGGCGGACGCATCGACACTTTGGTCAACAATGCCGGCATCGGCATCACGGGGCCGGTCGAAATACAGGACATGGAGGCGACCCGGCTGATCTTCGAGACCAATGTGATCGGCATCCAGCGCATGCTCCGCGCGCTGCTGCCGCAGATGCGCGCAGCAAAGAGCGGGCAGATTTTCAACATTTCGTCGCAGCTCGGCCGCGTCATCGTCCCCGGCGGCGGCCATTATTCGGCGACTAAATTCGCGGTCGAGGCCTTGTCCGAACAGCTCGCCTATGAACTGGTGCCGCACGGGATCGAGGTGACGATCATCCAGCCCGGCGGCTATCCGACCAAAGTCTGGGTCAACCGAAACGCCTATACCGGCGCGCTCAAAGGTCGCAGCGATGCGGCGCTGCTCGCCGCTTATGAGCCCTTCACGCGAGGCATGGGGACAGAGGATGGCAGCGGCCGCAGCGCCGATCCGGCCGATGTACCGCGCGCGATTGCCGAAATTATGGCGATGCCGGCAGGCAGCCGGCCGCTGCGCCGCGCGGTGCATCCCGGCAACAAGCCGCAGGAAGCGATCAACCGGGTTTCGGCGGAAGTGCAGCTCGCCTGGCTCGGCGGATCGGCGCTGGGGCCATTGATCAAGGCGGTCCACGACTGACCGCTGTCAAATCTTCGTCACATAAGTCATTGCATTTAGACGCGTTCGAGCAACGCTGCTGACACCAACCTCTGCAATCGGTGCGCCACCTCAAACCGGGGCGTTCGAGTCCCGGTACTCAACCGAAAACAGGGGACCTGCATGTCACATCTTACCGACGACGCCCGCGCGCCTTATCGCGGCGAAACCGACGCTCTGCCCGGGCCCGACAGCCTCGAAGCGATCGTCGCCGCCAACCCGACGCGCCGCACCCTGCTGCGCAACGGTCTGCTCGGCCTGTCGGTGCTGCCGGCGATGGCGCTCGCCGCGTGCGACGATACGAGCGGCGATCCGACGGTGACGCTGCCCCCTGGGCCGACGCCGACACCGACCCCCACGCCGACGCCCACGGCAAGCTATACCATCGCATTTGCTTCGGTCGCCGCGAACCAGAATGACGCCGTAACGGTACCGACCGGCTATTCGGTCGACGTGCTGTTGAAGGCTGGCGATTCGGTCGAAGCCGGCACGCCCTATTCCGGCAGCTTCCCCGCGACCCCGGCGATCGCCGAGAAATGGGCCGGCGGCAACCACGACGGCATGGAATATTTCGCCTTCCCCGGCGTTGATGCCAACAACCGCGGCCTGCTCGCGATGAACTATGAATATCCCGACTTCAACATCCTGATGGCGGGCACCTACAACCCCGCGACCGCGACCGCCGACCAGAAAGCGATCGCCCTGTCGGCCGTCGGCATCGGCGTCGTCGAAATCGCCAAGGGCAGCGATGGCAAATGGGCGGTCCAGGCCGGATCGACCTACAACCGCCGCTACACCGGCAATAGCAGCTATCGTCCGAGCGGTCCTGCCGCCCGCCCGCGGGGGGCCGCGGTGCAGGGGCGGGGCCACCATTGGGCGGGCGGCCGCCCGCCCGGGGGCACGTATGTCACATGCGTCGAGACGAGGG
>CAUUIU010000380.1:0-3457 GCA_963545025.1 uncultured Sphingopyxis sp.
GATGCCGTGCAGCACGCCCGACAGCGAAATATAGTTGATATCGTGGCCCGCCGCCGTCGAGCATGTTGACGCCGGCTTCGTCCTTGAGCCTTCCGGCGGCGTGGAACCACCAGCTCATACCCGCAAGCAACGCCGAGCCGTCGGTCATCGCGCAGTCGATCACCTGACCCTCACCCGTGCGTGCAGCGTGAACCAACGCACTCGACATGCCGAACGCGAGCATCATGCCGCCGCCGCCGAAGTCGCCGACATAATTGGCGGGCGGTACGGGCTTTTCGCCGACGCGGCCGATGCCGTGCAGCACGCCCGACAGCGAAATATAGTTGATATCGTGGCCCGCCGCCTGCGCATAAGGCCCGAACTGGCCCCAGCCGGTCATGCGGCCGTAAACGAGCTTCGGATTGTCGGCGAGTAGCGTGTCGGGGCCCAGCCCAAGCCGCTCCATCACGCCGGGACGATAGCCTTCGATGATCCCGTCAGCGCTTTTGCACAGGTCGCGGGCGATCTGGACCGCCTCGGGGTTCTTCATATCTAGCGCGATCGAGGTGCGGTTGCGGCTCAACGGGTCGCGCGGGTCCATGAAGCCGCCGGGCCGGTCGATGCGGATAACCTCGGCGCCATGGTCCGCGAGCATCATGCCGCAAAAGGGGCCGGGCCCGATCCCCGCGAACTCGATGATCCTGATGCCCTTCAGCGGTCCCGTCATATCCTGTCTCCCTTGAGCCCAGATGGGCCGAACTGTTGCAGATTGGCGTAAGCCAACTTCGAAGAGTCTTGGAATTGTAAGGCAATTGCAGCGTGTTTGTCATCGCGGCCGCCTATCCGCCCGGCATGGAAACGCCATCCGGAGTCGATCCGACGATGACCGCCACGCTTGATCGCCGTGGATTTGCCAAGGGGCTGATGGCGAGTGCCTTTGCCGGCCTCGCGCTTCACAGCCGCCATGTCTCGGCCGCGATGCTTGCCGACAGTCCGGGTTTTGGACTGCCAATCTCCGATCCTGCGGGCATTCTCGATTTGCCGCGGGGCTTCACCTACCGGGTGCTTTCGGAATTCGGTCAGTCGATGAGCGACGGCTACAGCGTTCCGAACAGCGCCGACGGCATGGGCTGCGCGACGCTGCCCGACGGCCGCCTGTGCCTGATGCGCAATCATGAGCTCGGCCCCGAGCAGCTTGAGCATGGCGCCTGCCCGCCGGGCAATGGCGCGCTTGCCGCCGCGTTCGATTGCATCGGCGGTGGAGATGCCTTGCCGGGCGGCGCATCGACGCTGATCCTGAACCCCGAGACGCTCGCAGTTGAAGAGCAATATCTGGCTCTCGCCGGGACGATCCGCAACTGCTCGGGCGGCCTGACGCCGTGGGGCAGCTGGCTGAGCTGCGAAGAGGATGTTTCGCGTGCCGGTGGCAAGCTGGGGCAGGATCACGGCTGGGTGTTCGAAATCCCGGTCGCACCGGGCAGGATCGTCACCGCCGAACCGATCCGCGCGATGGGGCGCTTCAATCACGAAGCCGCGGTGTGCGATCCGCGCAGTGGCGCGATCTATATGACCGAGGACCGGCAGGACAGCCTCTTCTATCGCTATCTTCCGACCGTGCCGGGTGAATTGCACAAGGGCGGCCGTTTGCAGGCGCTCGCATTCGTCGATTCCGCGCTGACCGACAGCCGCAACTGGGCGCGACCGACGCTGGCCGCCGGGGACTGGCACGACGTCCGCTGGATCGATCTCGACGAAGTAGAAAGCCCGCGCGACGACCTCCGCAAGCGCGGCGCGCGTGCCGGCGCAGCATCGTTCGCGCGGGGCGAAGGTATCCACGGTGGCGATGGCGAAATCTATTTCACCTGCACGTCTGGCGGTCCCGTTCGGCGCGGCCAGATCATGCGGTATCGCCCGTCGCTTGCCGAGGGACGCGACAGCGAAGCCGCCGCGCCGGGTCAATTGCAGTTGTTTCTCGAATCGACCGACCCCGAGCATTTCTGCTTCGGCGATAATCTCTCCGTTGCGCCCAACGGCCATTTGATCGTCTGCGAGGACCGACGCGGCGCCCAGCCCGACAATTGGCTCCGCGGCGTCACGCCGGACGGCAAGGTCTACCCCTTTGCGCGGGTGACGGCGAAGACCAAATGCGCAGGCGTCTGTTTCGCCCCTGACGGCAAGACGATGTTCCTCAACCTCTACAATCCGGCCCGCACCATCGCGGTTCGCGGGCCGTTCTGATTGCGGCACGTCACATCCGTTCGATGATGATCGCCGGTGCCATGCCCCCGGCGGCACACATGGTGACAAGCCCGTAACGACCGCCCGATCGCTCGAGCTCGTCGAGCGCGGTGCCGATCAGGATGGATCCCGTCGCGCCGATCGGATGGCCGAGCGCCATCGCGCCGCCGTTGATGTTGACCTTTTCGCGGTCAAGGTCGAGATCGCGGATGAACTTCTCGGCGACAACGGCAAAGGCTTCGTTGATTTCCCAGACGTCGATATCGTCCTTGGTCAGACCCGCCTTTTCGAGCACCTTCTTCGCCGCCGGGACCGGGGCGTTGAGCATCAGCGTCGGATCGTCACCGATATTGGCATAGGCGACGACGCGAGCGCGAGGTTTCAGCCCATGCTTGTCAGCATAACCCTTTGACGCGAGCAGGATCGCCGCCGCGCCGTCGACGACGCCTGAGCTGTTGCCCGCATGATGGAAATGCTGGATCTCGACGTCGGGATAGCGACGGTTGACCTGTTTGCGGAAGGTGAAACCGCCACCGAGGTCGAAATCGGCGAGGCCGGTAAAGGAGGGCTTCAGCGAAGCAAGACCTTCGGCCGTGGTTTCGGGCCGCGGAAACTCCTCATGGTCGAGCGCGACGCTGCCGTCGGTATTGAGCACCGGCACGACCGACTTGGCAAAACGGCCTTCTTTGATCGCACGGTCGGCGCGCTGCTGGCTGACGAGCGCGAGCGAATCGAGTGCCTCACGGCTAATGCCTTCAATCGTAGCAATCGCATCACCGCAGACGCCTTGGTGCGATTGCGGGTGAAGTTCGTCGAGCGCTTCATGGCCCGATCCCATCAGGCGCGGCGGCAGACCGGCGTTCGCCTGTTCGGCGGCGAACGCGGTCGTATAGCTCATCATCTCGGTGCCGCCCGCGATGACGCAATCTTCCATGCCGCTCATGACGCTCGCCGCGGCAAAATTAACCGAACTGATCCCGCCGCCGCAGAAACGGTCGAGCGTGGTGCCGCTCGCCTTGGTATCAAAGCCCGCCGAAAGCGCCGCCATGCGGCCGAGGTCGCCGCCCTGTTTGCCATTCTGGCTCGACGTCGACCAGACGATGTCGTCGACCGTCGCGGTGTCGAGATTGTTGCGATCACGGATCGCGGCGAGCACGGTCGCGGCGAGGTGCTGCGGGTGCAGGTGCGACAACTGTCTCTTATACACATCTGACGCTGCCGACGAAGCTAGAAGTGTAGA
>CAUUIU010000381.1:0-3447 GCA_963545025.1 uncultured Sphingopyxis sp.
CAGTTGCACATGTGGCACTGGATGAGCTCGGCGATCAGCCTGATCGGGCTCGTCCTGTTCGCGATCACCGGCTTCACGCTCAACCATGCCGCCGATATCGAAGGCTCGCCCGTCGTCACCGAAAAGACCGCGCAGATGCCGCCCGCGATTCTCGGTAAGCTCGGCGCCGATCCGGCGAGCGGGAAGGGCGTTTTGCCAGCTCCCGTCGCGTCGTGGGTCGAGGCCAATTTCCCGGTCAAGGCATCGGGCGAGGCCGAGTGGTCCGCCGATGAAGTCTATCTCGCCGCACCGCGCCCCGGCGGCGACGCATGGGTCGCGATCGATCGTGCTACCGGCGATGTGACGAGCGAAGTCACCGATCGCGGCTGGATTTCCTACCTCAACGATCTGCACAAGGGTCGTAACTCGGGCGGCGAGTGGAGCCTGTTCATCGACATCTTCTCTTTCGCCTGCCTCATCTTTGCGGTCACCGGCCTGTTCCTGCTCTGGCTTCATGCGGCGAAGCGCAAGAGCACTTGGCCGCTCGTCGGCGCCGGGCTCGCGATCCCCGCCGCCATCGCCATCATCTTCATCCACTAGGGAGACCCGTCATGCAGCTTTCCACCCGCGTCCTCGTCTTGGGCGGCACCGCCGGCCTTGGCGCGGTGCTCACGGCGCCGACGCTCGCCGCCGATCCCGCGACAATGGATGTGACGATCAATATTCCGCAGCTGAAGGTTGCCGAATATCACAAGCCCTATGTCGCGATCTGGGTGGAAAAGGCGGGCGGCACCGCCAAGACCGTCGCGGTCTGGTACGACCATGACATGAAAGCCAACGAGGGCACGAAGTGGCTGCGCGACGTGCGCCAGTGGTGGCGCGCCTCGGGTCGTTCGCTCAAATTCCCCGCCAACGGCATCACTGGCGCGACGCGCGGTCCGGGCGCGCAGAAAATCTCCTTTACCCGCGCGCAGCTCGGCGCAGCGGCGCCGGGCCAGTATACGTTGGTGATCGAGGCCGCGCGCGAAGTCGGCGGGCGCGAATTGCTGCGGATTCCGTTCACCTGGCCGACGAAGGCCGGGGCAGGCGGACGCGCCGCAGGAACGACCGAACTGGGCGCCGTTTCGGTCGCCTTCCGCTGAGCTTGAAAGGAACAGGGTTATGAAGAAGCGAATTTGGGGTTTCGCCGCGACCGCCGCACTGGCCGCGCTTGTCGCCGTTCCGGCTTCGGCGCACCGCCAGTGGATGATGCCGTCGTCGACCGTCCTGTCGGGGGATGACGTCTGGGTTACCGTCGACGCCGCGGTGTCGAACGACCTCTTCTATTTCGAGCATCAGCCGCTGCGCCTCGACGCGATGAAGGCGTGGGCGCCCGACGGGACCGAGGTCGCGATCGAGAACAAGGCGACGGGGCGTTATCGCAGCACCTTCGACGTCCACCTGACGCAGAAAGGCACCTATCGTATCGCGTCGGTCGCGGACATGCTGATGGGCAGCTATGACCTGAACGGCAAGACCGAGCGCCTGCCGCGCGGCACCACCGCCGCCAACCTAGCCGAGCGCGTGCCCGCCGGCGCGACCAATGTGAAGACCGCCGAGGCGAACAACCGCAACGAGATTTTCGTGACGGTGGGCGAACCGACGACGACGCTGTTCAAGCCGGTGGGCAAGGGGATCGAGCTGGTCCCCGTCACGCATCCGAACGACCTGATCGCGGGCGAGGCGGCAACCTTTCAGTTCCTGCTCGACGGCAAGCCGGCTGCCGGGCTGCCGGTCACGGTGATCCCGGGCGGGATCCGCTATCGCGACCAGCTCGGCCAGATGGACCTCAAGACCGGTGCCGACGGCAAGGTCGAGATCAGCTGGGCCGAACCCGGCATGTACTGGCTGAACGTCACGACCCCGCAGGCTGATGGCGGCGAGGAAGGCGCACCCCCGCCGATCGCGCGCCGTGCGGGTTATGTCACGACGCTCGAGGTTCTCGCGCCCTGACCGATCGCATCCTGATTCCCCGGGCGCTGACACCCGCGGCCTTTGCGGTGCGCGACCCGGGGGCATCGATCGAGACTTTCACCGGCCAGACGATGGGCACCAGCTGGTCGCTGCACGCCGTGGCACCGCCCGGCGGGACGGGCGAAGGCGTGCAGGGGGCGCTAGACTGTATCGTCGCGCAGATGAGCCAGTGGGAGGCGGATTCGCACCTCTCGCGCTTTAATTCCGCCCCTGCCGGCGCCTGGCATCCGATCCCGGCCGAGTTTGCGCATGTCGTCGGGGCCGCGCTTGAAATCGCCGTGGCCAGCGGTGGCGCCTTCGACCCGTGCCTTGGCCGGCTGACCGAGCGATGGGGCTTCGGCAGCGCCGAAGCCGTCGAGGCGATCCCCGACGAGCTGCCCGGCGACGCCGATCGCCGCATCGAATTCGACGCGGAAGGCGGGCGCATTCGCCGCAGCGAAGGGGCGATCCTCGATCTGTCGGGCATCGCCAAGGGCTATGGTGTCGATCTCGCGGCCGAATGGCTGCTTTCCAAGGGCGTCCGCCACTTCCTGCTCGAAGTCGGCGGCGAGCTGCGCGGCGAGGGAATAAGGCCCGACGGCCAACCCTGGTGGGTCGATAGCGAGCTACCGACGTCGTCGACCCTTGCGCCATACCGGATCGCGCTGCACGATCTGTCGGTCGCGACCTCGGGCAATTACCGCCGCGGCTTCACCGTCGATGGTCGCTATTATTCGCACAGCTTCGACCCCAAAACACGTCGGCCGATCGTCAATGGCGTATCGTCGGCGACGGTGCTGCACCGCAGCTGCATGATGGCCGACGGATGGGCGACGGCGCTGACTGTGCTTGGCCCCGAAGCGGCGATTGCGCTGGCCGACGCGCAACAGCTGCCGGCCTGTCTGATCGTCGGAAATCGCGAATATCTCTCGCGCGAATGGCGCGCGATGCTGGATTAGCTGTCGGCCCAGCGCCGCAGCAGATTATGATAGACGCCGGTCAGGCGCACCACCGTCGCATCGCCTTGGCCCATGGCGGCCGCAGCGCCCTGAACCCCCATGTCGAGGTCGAACAGAAGATTGCGCTGGCCCTGATCGCGCACCATCGACTGGATCCACATGAAGCTGGCGACCCGCGCGCCCGATGTGACGGGCTCGACGCGATGAACGGTCGTGGACGGATAGAGGATCATATGCCCGGCGGGCAATTTGATGCCCGGTTCCGGCGCAAAGCCTTCGACGACGAGTTCGCCGCCCTCGTAACTGTCGGGATCGGCGAGGAAGAGCGTCGCCGACAGGTCGCTGCGCATCCGGAAATCGCTGCCACGCCGCATACGGATCGCATTGTCGATATGGTCGCCGAAGTTCTCGCCGCCGGCATAGCGGTTGAAATAGGGCGGATAGATTTTGAGCGGCAGCGCCGAGGCGATGAACAGCGGGCTGCGACCGAGCGCATCGAGAACGAAACGCCCCGCTT
>CAUUIU010000382.1:0-3438 GCA_963545025.1 uncultured Sphingopyxis sp.
TGGCCTCGACAAGGTCGCGCGATACCTCAATTTGTTGGGCTCGGTAGGCGTTCGCGCGGCACCGGGCGATCTGATCGTCATCATTCACGGACCCGCGACCCCGCTCGTGCTCAACGAGGCGGCCTACCGGGCCAAATTCGCGGTTCCGAACCCCAATATCGAACTGATCGCCGCGCTCGAGCGCGAAGGGGTGGAAGTGCATGTCTGCGGCCAGGCGCTGACCGGCCATAAGATATCGCGTGATGCGTTGAACCCGGCGATCACTGTCGATTTGTCCGCGATGACGACGCTGACAAAATATCAGATGATGGGATGGGCGTTCATCCCCGATTGAAGTCGGTGAAGCGGCAGCGACGACCGATGAGGTCTGACCGGCGCCCAATGCAGCGAGGCGGGATCCGTGTCCTCGCTCTCGTTTTGTCGTACCCAAAGCCATTTACGGGCGAATAAGGGAAACCTCGTCGCCGATCGTGATGTCTCCGGGCGATGTGACCGACGCATAAACGCCAAGACATGCGAGTTTGCCCATATCGAAGATATCGACGCGGTTCAGGGCTCCCAGCCTCGAAATCAGCCGCGTATCGGCGGTCAGTTCGCCATGTGCGAGGGTCGGGATTGCACAGCGCGGTGTCGGCGTGATGACCCCAAATGCGACTTCCCCGACGTGCAGTGTCGCACCGGTCCAGCCATTTTCGGCAAAAGCCGGCTGATCGTCGCAATCGATGACGATGTTCGGCCTGAACCGCGCGACGTCGCTTTGACCCGATTGGCTGATGTCGCGCACGCGCGCGAGGCTCGCGGAGGGAATGATATGTATCGGAGCGAAGTCGAAGAACCCTCCGAGCGGAGCCGCTTGGCTGATCGGTAGCAATGTCGCCGATGTCTCGATCGCATGAATGTCGTCCGCGAGGGCTTCGGGATCTGCACGGTCCAGCGCCATGCCATCGCGACGCTGGTCGATTACTTTTACGTCGCGGCCGAGAAAGCTGGAAAGTCGCTCGTCGAGTATTTGGTCTCCGACGACGATCTTGGCACCGTCGGGGAAAACGACCGCAACTGCCGGACCTTCGCAGCAGGCGTGAAGCTCGACGAGACGGCCCCATTTATGCGGTAGCTTAGCGCTCGCAATCTTTCCGGTTGCAATATCGACCAACGCAAATCGGCGATCGTTCGCGAACCCGCTGCCGTCGACGCGGGTCCGGTCGATCGCTTCGCCCAACATCGATTTAAAGGGATAGCGAAACAGTCCGGAAACCTTGCCAATTATCACGCTCTCACCCCGGCTTCCCGCGCGGTCCCTCGCCAGCGTACAGTTGCTGCAAAAGCGACGCATCGGATTTGGACAAACTATAGGCCAACGACGATTTTCCGCAATCGGTGTCGGTTGGCTGCGCGGACCGGACGGGCGACTAAGCCCGCCCTGATCGGCGATCACGCACTTTTGGTTGGCCCGTGTGGGATCATGCGACAATCCTCTTCAGCTTTTCGAGCGCGACCTTGTCATTCTCGTGATAGTCGATCGTGGTCACGAAGTGGCCGTGCCGGTCCATGAGGTAGATCGCAGCGGTATGGTCGACGGTATAGTCGCCACCTTCGAGCGGCACCTTCTTCACATAGACGCCATAGGCTTTTGACCGGCCCCCACCGAGTGGTCCGCGTGGACTGTTAGTGCATTGAGGCCTCCATCGCCAGTGTTGGCCGTAGGTGGAGCGAAGCGGAACCGGAGGGCGACACTGGCGATGGAACGGCCTCTGGCGCCGGTGGCCGATATCCGAGCGCGCTGTGCGGCCGGACGGTGTTGTAATGCCGCCGCCAGGCTTCGATCAGGATCTGGGCCTCGGCGAGCGAGTAGAAGATTTCACCATTGAGCAGCTCATCGCGCAGCGACCCGTTGAACGATTCACAATAGCCATTCTCCCACGGACTTCCCGGCGCGATGTAGAGCGTCTTTACGCCGACCTTCGCCAGCCATTCCTGCACCGCCGTGGCGATAAACTCCGGCCCATTGTCCGACCGGATATGCGCTGGTGGCCCGCGCGTGACGAACAGTTCGGCCAGCGCCGCCAGCACGTCGTCGCTCTTTAGTTTACGCGCTACCGGCAGCGCCATGCACTCCCGGCTCGCCTCGTCGATGATCGACAGGATCCGGTATTTGCGGCCATCGTGGGTGCGACCTTCAACGAAGTCGTAGGACCAGACATGGCCGGGATACTCGGGCCGAAGCCGGATGCATGATCCGTCGTTCAGCCAGAGCCGACCGCGCTTCGGCTGCCTTTGCGGTACCTTCAGCCCCTCGCGGCGCCAGATGCGCTCGACCCGCTTGCGGTTCACATGCCAGCCCGCATCGCGCAGCAACGCCGTCACCCGGCGATAGCCATAACGACCATATTGCCGCGCCAGCGCTATGATATCCTCGGTGAGAGCCGCTTCGTCATCCGCCCCGCGGGGCGCCTTGCGCTGTGTCGACCGGTGCTGCCCGAGCACACGGCACAGCCGCCGCTCGGACACCGGCATCATCGTTCTGATGTGGTCGATACAGCGCCTTCGGCGCGCGGGGCTCAGAAGTTTCCCCGGGCGGCCTCCTGCAGGATCAGCTTGTCGAGCGTCAGGTCCGATATCGCACGGCGAAGCCGCTGGTTCTCCTTCTCCAGATCCTTCATTCGACGCGCCTGATCGGTCTTCAGACCGCCATATTCACGGCGCCACCGATAATAGGTCTGTTCGCTGACCGCGATCCGCCGACACGCTTCCGCCGTCGTGGCACCCTGCGCCAGCACAACCAACACTTTTGAACTGGGAACGGCAACGCTCGGCAAGGAAACGGGCAAGTCGGTCGACCTCACCTTCCGAAAGACGAGCGGTGCGACCACCTTTACCGTCGGCGCCTATCATCAGGATTTCGACGACTATATTTTCGCCGACACGCTCGATCAGTTCGAGGATTTCCGCCTGATCCGCTATTGGGCTGCCGATGCGACCTTCACCGGTATCGACGGCGAAGTGCGGCATCAGTTTGCGGCCGGAATCGGCGCCTCGCTCTTTGGCGATTATGTCCGCGCCAAGCTCAAGGACGGTCTTGGCAACCTGCCGCGCATTCCCGCCGGACGCCTCGGTGCTCGCGCCGATGGTCGATGGGGACCGCTATCGGCCGATGTCGAATATTATCATGTCTTTGAGCAGGGCAAGATTGCCGACTTTGAAACGCGCACCGCCGGTTATGACATGCTCAATGCAACCCTGGCCTATAAGCTTGAGCTCGGACCGAAAGCCGACGCCGAATTGTTCGTGCGCGCGACCAACCTGACGAACGAGCTCGCCTTCAACCACGCGTCCTTCATCAAGAATGCGTCGCCGCTGCGCGGCCGGAACTTCGTCTTCGGCCTGCGCACCAGCCTGTCTCTTATACACATCTCCGAGCCCACGAGACACTGAGCGATC
>CAUUIU010000383.1:0-3437 GCA_963545025.1 uncultured Sphingopyxis sp.
TCTACACTTCTAGCTTCGTCGGCAGCGTCAGATGTGTATAAGAGACAGATGGCGGAGTTCCCCAAATCCCCGGTGTGCCCCGGCTTGCTGCTCGCGAAGGTGGTGCGGGCGAAGGGACTCGAACCCCCACATCTTGCGATACTGGTACCTAAAACCAGCGCGTCTACCAATTCCGCCACGCCCGCTTGAGAAGCTTCGGCCGGGTGCACGAAATCGCGCGCTGCCGCGCACGCCCGTGCGGGCCGCGCGGGGCTATAGCAGACGCGCGGCCGAGGGCAAGGGCGGAAAGCCCCCTCTCCCTAGGCGATTTCGGTCACCGGAACAGGAGGCGCGGCCGTTCGTTGATCCCTCAAGGAGATTAACCAATGCCCTACGCGTCGAACCTCTATGTCCGGGCCGCCGATCCGCTGCCCAAACCCAAGCCCGACATCATCGACCCCGTCGCGCCGCCCGAACAGCCGGTACAGCCGACTCCGCTCGAAGACCCCGCCGGCCAGCCCGTCGAAATCCCCGGCAGCCCCGGTGGCGGCGACATCGACGAACCCGGCCGCGGACCCAGCGAGGTACCGCCGCAGCAGATTTAAGCGTTCAGCCGAGCGCCTTTTTCAGCAGTTCGTTGACGACCTGCGGGTTCGCCTTGCCCTGCATCGCCTTCATCGTCTGCCCGACGAAGAAGCCGAACAAGGCTTCCTTGCCGCCCTTATACTGCTCGACCTTGTCGGCATTGGCGGCGAGGATCTTGGCGATCTCGGCTTCGATTGCGCCGGTATCGCTCGTCTGCTTCAGCCCGTCGCGCTCGACGATCACGCCCGCGGCGTCGCCGCTTTCGAGCATCTTTTCGAACACCGCCTTGGCGATCGTCCCCGAAATCGTGCCGTCGGCGACGAGGCCGAGCAGTTCGGCGGCGTGCTCGGGAGAAACCGGCGAGTCCGAAATGTCGCGGCCCATGCGGTTGAGCGCGCCGAACAGCTCGCTCGTCACCCAATTCGCCGCCGCAACCGGCTTGGCACCCACTTCCAGCAAAGTGTCGAACCAGCGTGCCGCCTCGACCTCGGCGGTCAAGACATCGGCGTTATACGCGCTGATGCCCTCGGCCAGATAGCGCGCACGCTTGGCGTCGGGCAGTTCGGGCAGGCTGTCGCGGCACTCGGCCAGAAACGCATCGTCGAGTTCGAGCGGCAGCAAATCGGGATCGGGGAAGTAGCGATAATCATGCGCATCTTCCTTCGACCGCATCGAGCGTGTCTCGTTGCGGTCGGGATCGTAGAGCCGCGTCTCCTGCACCACCGTGCCGCCGCTTTCGATCAGCTCGACCTGGCGCTTCGCCTCGCCCTCGATCACCGCCATCACGAAGCGCACCGAATTGACGTTCTTCGTCTCGGTCCGCGTCCCGAACTCGTCGCCGGGCTTGCGTACGCTGACATTGACGTCGGCGCGCATCGAGCCCTCTTCCATATTGCCGTCGCACGAGCCGACATAGCGCAGGATCGAACGCAGCTTGCGCACATAGGCCCCGGCCTCGGCGGGCGAGCGCATGTCGGGGCGCGAGACGATCTCCATCAGCGCGACGCCCGAGCGGTTGAGGTCGACGTAGCTCATCGTCGGATGCTGGTCGTGCATCAGCTTGCCGGCGTCCTGCTCGACATGGATGCGCTCGATCCCGATCACCTTGTCGCCCGGAATCCCTGCCTTTTCATCGGCTGCGATCGTCAGCGAACCTTCGCCGACAAGCGGATGATAAAGCTGCGAAATCTGGTAACCCTGCGGCAGGTCGGCATAGAAATAATTCTTGCGGTCGAACCGCGACCATTTGTTGATCTGCGCCTCGATCGCCATGCCCGTGCGCACCGCCTGGCGGATGCACTCGCGGTTCGGCACCGGCAACATGCCGGGCATGGCCGCGTCGACCAGCGACACCTGCGTATTGGGTTCGGCCCCGAACGCCGTCGCGGCGCCCGAGAACAGCTTGGCGTTGGAGGTGACCTGCGCATGGACCTCGAGGCCAATCACGACCTCCCACTCACCGGTTTCGCCCTTGATGCGATAATCGCTCATTTCCAGTCTCGCTTTAAACCCGTCGTTTCAGCCATTCCGCTGAAAACCGTTTTCTCGCCATCGGATACCCGCAGTACTACGACAGGCGTGTCTTCCAAATGTCGCGGTGTCATCTGCAAATTCATCCCGGCATATTTATGCTTTTTTGGAAGCACCTTACCTCGCCATCCCTTGATGCCGTCGAAATCGACGCCGCTTTCGATCTGACAGGCCTCGAAGGGCTCCGCCAACTCGCCATCAAGAGCTTCAAGAAAGCCCCAACCATCGATCGGCGAGATGACAACCGCTTCCACTTACCACCACTTCTCCGCCCGCGCCGTAAAGCCCGCGCGTTGCTCGATCGCCAGCCCGGCGTCCAGCACGCCCTGCTCGTCGAATGCCTTGCCGATGATCTGCAACCCCAGCGGCAGCCCTTCGCGGTTCAGCGCTGCGGGGACCGACATCGCGGGAAGTCCCGCGAGGCTCGCAGGCACCGCGAACACGTCGTTCAAATACATCGCCAGCGGGTCGGCCATCTTCTCGCCGAGCCCGAACGCCGCCGACGGCGCGGTCGGCGCGAGGATCACGTCGCACACAGCAAAAGCCGCGTCGAAATCGCGCGCGATCAACGTCCGCACCTTCTGCGCCTGCGTATAATAGGCGTCATAGAAGCCCGCCGACAGCACATAGGTGCCGATCATGATGCGGCGCTTGACCTCGGGCCCGAAGCCGTCGGCACGCGTCGCGGCGTACATATCCTGCAACCCCGCGCCAGTCGGAAGATCGCGCAAACCATAACGCACGCCGTCATAGCGCGCGAGGTTCGACGACGCCTCGGCCGGCGCGATGATATAATAAGCCGGCAGCGCATATTTGGTGTGCGGCAAGCTGATCTCGACGACCTCGGCCCCTGCATCCTTCAGCATCGCGATGCCGGCATCCCACATCGCGTCGATGTCGGGGTCGATGCCTTCGAGGCGATATTCCTTGGGAATACCGACCTTCTTACCCTTGAGATCGCTCGACAAAGCCGCTTCCCAATTGGGCACCGCCATGTTCAGGCTCGTCGCATCCTTCGGATCGAAGCCCGCCATATTCTCGAGCATGATCGCGCAATCCTTGACGTCGCGCGCCATCGGCCCCGCCTGATCGAGCGAACTCGCGAACGCCACGATTCCCCAGCGCGAGCAGCGGCCATAGGTCGGCTTGATCCCCGAAATGCCGGTGAAGGCCGCAGGCTGGCGGATCGAGCCGCCGGTGTCGGTCCCCGTCGCCGCAGGGCACAGCCGCGCCGCGATCGCCGAGGAACTGCCACCCGACGAGCCGCCGGGCGCGAGCGCGGCATTGCCCCCGTCCTGTCTCTTATACACATCTCCGAGCCCACGAGACACTGAGCGATCTCG
>CAUUIU010000384.1:0-3419 GCA_963545025.1 uncultured Sphingopyxis sp.
TCTCGTGGGCTCGGAGATGTGTATAAGAGACAGCCGCAGCGCCGATCAAAAGCATCTGTTTCAACATGATTTTCTCCTGTAGCGGCGGCAACCGGCACATGGTGCGATCACTGCCTGTTGTGATGGGGCATCAAAGCAACACCCCCTCGCCGGGCAAAGTTGCGGCCGCGGCGCGATTGGCGAAGCGCCCCGTCCCTGCTAGGGGGCGCCCTGACGTGATTCCGCAGAATATTTGCGGTGAAGCGCCCTCACGGGGCGCCATAAAAAGGAAGGAAATTCAATGGTTCCGCGTTACGCCCGTCCCGAGATGACGGCGATCTGGTCCGCCGAGAATCGCTTTCGCATCTGGTTCGAGATCGAGGCGCACGCGACCGATGCGCTCGCCGAACTCGGTACCGTTCCCAAATCGGCGGCCAAAGCGCTGTGGGACTGGTGGGCAACGAACCCCAAGATCGACGTCGCAGCGATCGACGCGATCGAGGCGGTCACCAAGCACGACGTTATCGCCTTCCTGACCTGGGTAGCCGAGAATGTCGGCGACGAAGCGCGCTTCATGCATCAAGGCATGACGAGCTCCGACGTTCTCGACACCTGCCTCGCCGTCCAGCTCAGCCAGGCCGCGGATCTGTTGCTCGCCGACCTCGACGCGCTGCTCGAAGCGATCAAGCGCCGCGCCTATGAACACAAGCTCACGCCGACGATCGGCCGCAGCCACGGCATCCACGCCGAACCCGTGACCTTCGGGCTCAAGCTCGCCGAGGCCTATGCCGAATTCTCGCGCTGCAAGCTCCGTCTCCAGGCCGCGCGCGCCGAGATCGCGACCTGCGCCGTCTCGGGTGCGGTCGGCACCTTCGCCAACATCGACCCGCGCGTCGAAGCACATGTCGCGGCCAAGCTCGGCCTGGCGATCGAGCCCGTTTCTACACAGGTCATCCCGCGCGACCGCCACGCGATGTTCTTCGCGGTACTCGGCGTGGTCGCTTCGTCGATCGAACGCCTCTCGGTCGAAGTCCGTCACCTCCAGCGCACCGAAGTGCTTGAGGCCGAGGAATATTTCTCGCCGGGTCAAAAGGGCTCGTCGGCGATGCCGCACAAGCGCAACCCCGTGCTCACGGAGAACCTCACCGGCCTCGCGCGCATGGTGCGCAGCGCCGCGATCCCCGCGATGGAGAATGTCGCGCTGTGGCATGAACGCGACATCAGCCACTCGTCGGTCGAACGCTTCATCGGCCCCGACGCGACGATCACCCTCGACTTTGCGCTCGCACGCCTCACCGGTGTCGTCGACAAGCTGCTCGTCTATCCCGAACGGATGCAGAAAAATCTCGATCGCATGGGCGGCCTCGTTCATTCGCAGCGCGTGCTGCTCGCGCTGACGCAGGCAGGGGCCAGCCGCGAGGAAAGCTATGTCCTCGTTCAACGCAATGCGATGCGCGTGTGGGAATCGGACGGCCAGTTGTCGCTCCTCGAACTGCTCAAGGCCGACGCCGATGTGGCCGCGAAGCTCTCGACCGACGAACTCACCGCGCTCTTCGATCTCGGCTATCATCTGAAGCACGTCGACACGATCTTCGCGCGGGTATTCGATGGCAGTTAGCACCGGACTGGAAACGAGCACGAAACTCGCTTAGTGTCGCAGCACGGCCGATCGAGGAGCAAATTGAGTGGGAATTCTTCGAACGATCCTTTGGGTGGCGCTCGCAATTGCCTTGGCCGTTTTTTCGATGGCCAATTGGGAAGTCGTCGTCGTTCGTATCTGGCCGGGTCAGGAAGCCGAGACAAAGCTTCCGGTGCTGATCATCCTGTCCTTCCTGCTCGGTATGCTGCCGATGTGGATCGCGCTGCGCACCTCGCGCTGGTCGATGAAGCGCCGCCTCGACGCCAGCGAACGCCAACTCGCCGATCTGCGCGCGATGGCGAACCGCCCGGTCGATCCGGCGCCCGCCGCCGCACCGGCAAATGACGTTCCGCCGACCCCGACCGACCTTTTCCCAACGGACAAGCCATGACCTCCCCGCTCTATCTCGCCATCGACACGACGCATCTCGACGCCGCGCTGACGTTGGCACAAAAAGTGCGGCGCCACGTCGGCGGGCTGAAACTCGGGCTCGAGTTCTTCTGCGCCAACGGGCATCACGGCGTGCATGAAATGGCAAAGATCGGCCTGCCGATCTTCCTTGACCTGAAACTGCACGACATTCCGAACACGGTGGCGAAGGCGATCCAGGCGCTCCGTTCGCTCGAACCCGCGATCATCACGGTGCACGCCGCAGGCGGTCGCGCGATGCTCGAAGAAGCCAAGGCTTCCGCCGGCACCAATACAAAGGTTGTCGCGGTCACCGTGCTCACCAGCCTCGATGCGCCTGATCTGGACGACATCGGCGTCGGCGGCACCCCGCATGACCAGGTCGTCCGGCTCGCCGCGCTCGCACGCGAATCCGGACTCGACGGCATCGTCTGCTCGGGCCAGGAAGTGAAGGCAGCGCGCAAGGCGTGGCCTGGCGGCTTCTTCGTCGTCCCGGGCGTCCGGCCCGCGAACGGCAAGGTCGGCGACCAGAAGCGGGTCGTCACCCCGGCGCAGGCGATGTCCGACGGCGCCTCGATCCTCGTCGTTGGCCGCCCGATCAGTCAGTCGCCCGACCCGGACCTCGCCGCACGCGAGATAGAAGCGACGCTTTAACCCATCACATCCGTCATCCCCGCGAACGCGGGGATCTCGACGTAGCGACATGCCGCACCGTGGAGATTCCGGCCTTCGCCGGGATGACGACAGGATAAAATGACCATGCCCCCCCTCGTCAAAATCTGCGGCCTATCCACCCCCGAAACCGTCGATGCCGCCATCCGGCTCGGCGCGACGCATATCGGCCTCGTCCATTATGAGCCGAGCCCGCGCCACGTCGATCTCAAGACGGCGGCCGAACTGCGCAAGCGCGCCGGCGCGCACGTCAAGGTCGCGCTGTTGCTCGTCAACGCGTCGCAGCAACTGACCGGTGAAGCGCTCGCGGCGGTGCGCCCCGACATCATTCAGTTCCATGGCAACGAGACCCCCGAATGGCTTGCTGCGGTCAAGCGGCTCGTTCCCGCAGAAGTGTGGAAGGCGGTCGGCCTGAAGGATGCCAGTACGCTCGATCGCGTCCGCAAATTTGAAGGCGCCGCCGACCGTATCCTGTTCGACGCCCCGGCGGCAGCCCTGCCCGGCGGCACCGGTACGCGCTTCGACTGGTCGCTGCTCAAGGACCACCGCCACAGCATGGACTGGGGCATGGCTGGAGGCCTCACCCCCGACAATGTCGCCGAAGCGATTGCCGCTACCGGCGCGCCGCTCGTCGATGTCTCATCGGGCGTTGAAAGTGCGCCGGGCGTCAAGGATGTGGACAAGATCGCCGCTTTCCTTAAAGCCGCCGGTCGATGACCGA
>CAUUIU010000385.1:0-3410 GCA_963545025.1 uncultured Sphingopyxis sp.
CGTCAGATGTGTATAAGAGACAGATTCGGTCGTGAGCTCAAAAAGATAAGAGGTGCTCCCATGCCCGACGTGATTTTCCCCGGCCCCGAAGGCCGCATCGAAGGCCGATTCTCGCCGCCGCCGCGCCCGCGCGCGCCCGTCGCGCTGATCCTCCACCCGCATCCGCAGGGCGGCGGCACGATGAACGACCGCATCACGCAGGCGATGTACAAGAGCTTCGTCGCGCGCGGTTTCGCAGTGCTGCGCTTCAACTTCCGCGGCGTCGGCCGCAGCCAGGGCACGTTCGACAACGGCATCGGCGAGCTGAGCGACGCCGCCTCGGCGCTCGACTGGGTCCAGTCGATCCACCCCGAGGCGCAGACGACCTGGGTCGCGGGCTTCAGCTTTGGCGCGTGGATCGGCATGCAGCTGCTGATGCGCCGCCCCGAAATCCGCGGCTTCCTGTCGGTCGCGCCGCCGGCGAACATGTATGACTTCAGTTTCCTCGCCCCCTGCCCCTCGTCGGGCATCATCGTCGCAGGCGGCGCTGACGAAATCGTGCCGCCGAACGCGGTGCAGAAACTGGTCGACAAGCTGCGCACCCAAAAGGGCATCACGATCCATCACGACGAGATTCCGCGCGCCAATCACTTCTTCGAGCATGAGCTCGACCAGTTGATGAAGTCGCTCGATAACTATCTGGATATGCGGCTCGCTCCCGATTCGCCGATCCGCTGAGCCTATTTCGTCGGGATCACCCAGATCGCGACATTGGCGAACATGACCAGCGCCGCGACGATCATCAAAAGTGCGCGGCGCCGGTCCCCGTTCCGGAACACGAAGACCGCGCCGCCGATCAGCACGAGGCCGGTCAGCATCAGGATCGAAAGCAGAAGGTCGCCCATGCCCGCGCTCTACGGCGCGGGCGGCGCCCGGTAAACCGGCTTTGTGACAAAAAGCGGTCAAAATGGCCCGCCGCTTATGGCCAAGCCGCACCGCTTCGCCTAAAGCGCCCTCATCGATTCCCTTGACCCGAGCGGGAGCCGCTTCATGCGTATTGCCATAGCATCCGACCACGCCGCCTTTGAGCTGAAAGCCGTGCTAACGGACTGGCTGCGCGAAGCCGGACATGACGTCGAGGATCTGGGCACCCACGGCCCCGAGAGCGTCGATTATCCCGATTATGGCTATGCGCTGGGCGAAGCGATTGCCGACGGCCGTGCCGAACGGGGAGTCGCGCTCTGCGGTTCGGGCATCGGCATTTCGATTTCGGTCAACCGCAACCCCGCCGCCCGCTGCGCCCGAGTCGACGAGCCGCTGTCGGCGAAACTCGCGCGCGAGCATAATGACGCGAACGTCATCGCGATGGGCGCGCGCCTGATCGGCATCGACATGGCCAAGGCCTGCCTCGACGCCTTCCTGACCACCGAATTCGCCGGCGACCGCCACACGCGCCGCGTCGACAAGCTTTCGCACCCGCCGCAACTGGAGACCAGCCGATGACTACAAGCACGCTCGACAAGCCCATACGCTCGGCCGGTTTCTTCTCGGAAGGCGTCGGCGCGACCGACCCCGCGGTTGCTGCGGCGATGAAGCACGAGATGGAGCGCGAGCAGTATCAGATCGAGCTGATCGCGTCGGAAAACATCGTTTCGAAGGCGGTGCTCGAGGCGCAAGGCTCGGTCTTCACCAACAAATATGCCGAGGGCTACCCCGGCCGCCGTTACTATCAGGGCTGCGCGCCTTCGGACGAGGTCGAAACCCTTGCGATCGACCGCGCGAAACAGCTGTTCGATTGCGGCTATGTCAACGTCCAGCCGCATTCGGGTGCGCAGGCGAACGGTGCGGTGATGCTGGCGCTGACCAAGCCCGGTGCGACCATTCTGGGCATGAGCCTTGACGCCGGCGGTCACCTGACCCACGGCGCAGCCCCCGCGATGTCGGGCAAATGGTTCAATGCGGTGCAATATGGCGTGCGCGCCGACGACCATCTCGTCGATTTCGACCAGGTCGAGGCGCTGGCCAAGGAGCATCGCCCTGCCCTGATCATCGCGGGGGGCTCGGCCTATCCGCGCACGCTCGACTTCGCGCGCTTCCGCGCGATCGCCGACGATGTCGGCGCGCTGCTGATGGTCGATATGGCGCATTTCGCCGGCCTCGTTGCTGGCGGCGTCCATCCCTCGCCGATGGAACATGCGCATGTTGTCACGACCACCACGCACAAGACGCTGCGCGGTCCGCGCGGCGGCATGATCCTGACCAATGACGAGGCGATCGCCAAGCGCATCAATTCGGCTGTCTTCCCGGGATTGCAGGGCGGCCCGCTGATGCACGTGATCGCGGCGAAGGCGGTGGCCTTCGGCGAAGCGCTGCGCCCCGAATTCAAGGATTATGCGAAGGCGACCGTGGCCAATGCGCAAGCGCTCGCCGGCCGGCTCAAGGCGCGCGGCGCCGACGTCGTCGCGGGCGGCACCGACACGCACCTCGCGCTCATCGACCTGCGTCCGCTCGGCATCACCGGCCGTGACGCCGATGAAGCGCTCGAGCGCAGCGCGATCACCTGCAACAAGAATGGCGTGCCGTTCGACCCGCTGCCCCCGGTGAAGACCAGCGGCATTCGCGTCGGGTCGCCCGCCGGCACGACGCGCGGTTTCGGCATCGCCGAATTCGAGGCGATCGGCGATATGGTCGCCGATGTTCTGGAGGCGCTGCGCGACAAGGGCGAGCATGGCGACGCCGATGTCGAAGCGAATGTCCGCGGCCGCGTACGTGCGCTGTGCGAACGCTTCCCCATCTATCAGGGATAAGGCGATGGCGCGGCA
Source organism: uncultured Sphingopyxis sp. (assembly GCA_963545025.1). Classification (GTDB taxonomy): domain Bacteria; phylum Pseudomonadota; class Alphaproteobacteria; order Sphingomonadales; family Sphingomonadaceae; genus Sphingopyxis. Next base: position 2,802 of record CAUUIU010000385.1, read on the forward strand.
GCATCCCGAGGAACCGACGCTGGTCGAACTGACGATCGAAGAGATCAAGGCGATGGGCAAGCAGGGGATGGATCATCCCTCGACGCGCCCGGTGCTGATCGGCGGCGGGATCGGCGCGGCGGTCGGATGGGTGCTCGACGCCATCAGCTGGCCCGTCGGGCTGTTCGCAGGCGCTGCGATCGCGCTCCTCATGCGGGTCCGTCGCTGACCCATGCGTTGTCCCTATTGCGGCCATGAGGACAGCCAGGTGAAGGACAGCCGTCCCACCGAGGACGGCGCGGCGATTCGTCGCCGGCGCCAATGTGAGGATTGCGGCGCGCGCTTCACGACCTTCGAGCGCATCCAGCTCCGCGAAGTCGCGGTGCTCAAGGCCGATGGCGGGCGCGAACCCTTCGACCGCGAGAAATTGATGCGCAGCGTCCAGATCGCGTGCCGCAAGCGCCCGATTGACGGCGCGCGGATCGAGCGGCTGGTGTCGGGCATCCAGCGCCAGCTCGAAACATCGGGCGACAATGAGGTGCAGGCGGCGCAGATCGGCGCGATGGTGATGGAAGCGCTAAAGCTGTCTCTTATACACATCTCCGAGCCCACGAGACACTGAGCGATCTC
>CAUUIU010000386.1:0-3398 GCA_963545025.1 uncultured Sphingopyxis sp.
AGATCGCTCAGTGTCTCGTGGGCTCGGAGATGTGTATAAGAGACAGCCCCATGACGATCCGCCGCGCGATGGTGAACCGAAATCATCGCATCGAGATAGTCGGGGCGCCGTCGGATCAGCTCGCCTGGCTGAAATCCTTGGGCTGCTTCACCGAGATCATTCAGTACCGGACACGGGTGTTCCTTCCGGTGAGCATCGCCGCCGACATCCTTGGGCGCATTCTCGCCGATCCTGGGTGAGCGCGGGTCGCCCTTGGTCAAACGACCGAGGCCGCTCTTGGGAAAGAGGGAAGGGGGAACGGGGTGGTGTCCGGGAATTGCCGGACGCCAAGAGGAGTGACCCCGGTGATCCAGACCATCAAACTCGCCAAGCTGCGGCTCTCGCCGATCAACGTCCGTACCGCACCGGACGAACAGCTTCAGATTGAACCCATGGCCGCCAGTATCGAGGCCAAGGGCGTCCTTCAGAATCTGCTCGTCACGCCCGCCAAAAAGCCGCGCGGCACCTTCGAGGTCTTCGATGGCGGACGCCGTTGGCGCGCGCTTCGCCTGCTCGCCGAGCGCGGTACGATCTCGGAAGCCGATTTCGATGTCCCCGTCATGATCCTTACCGGCGACGATGCCGAATTGTCCGAAACGTCCACGGCGACCAACTTCCATCAGCTCAAGATGACCCCCGCCGAGGAATGCCGCGCCTTTCAGCACTTCATCGGCTCGACCGGCGATCTCGATGCTGTCGCAAAGCGTTTCGGCGTGACACGTCGCTTCGTCGAGGGGCGCCTGCGCCTCGCCTCGCTGGCAGCGCCGATCTTCGACGCCTTGAGCAAAAGCGAGATCACGCTCGACATCGCCAAAGCCTATGCGTCGACCGAAAGCCACGACAAGCAGCTTCTGGTCTGGAACAGCTACCAGAATGGCCACGTAACGGCCGACACCATCCGCCGCGTCATCGCCAATGAGACGCTCAAGGCCAGCGATCCGATCGCGATTCTGGTCGGCGAGGAGCGGTATCGCGCGGCAGGCGGCAAGGTCGATGGCGACCTCTTCACCGACGGCAACGACCGCTGGAACAATCCCGAGATCGCGCACCGTCTCGCCGGCGACATCATGGAGGCCGAAGCGAGACGCATCGGTGAGGAGACGGGCCTTGCCTGGATCAGGCCGATCGCCAGCAACTACGCCCACAACGCCGCCCACGGCCTCTACCGTGCCATCCTGCAGCCGCCCGCGCTCACCGAGGAGCAATCCGCCCGCCTTGGCGAGATCGAGGCGCGCCGCGCCGAGCTCGAGGCCGAAATGCAGGACGAATCCATCTCGCCCGATGCCTACAAGGCCCTGGACCAGGAGGATGACCGACTGATCGCCGAGGCCGAGGCGATCGAGCATCGCGCGCCCGTGCTGCCAGATGAGCTGCGGCCGCATGTCGGCGCGTTTCTGCTTCTGACGCCGCAGGGCGAGATGCGTCTCGACACCCAATTTTATAGCGAGCAGGAGCTCATCGTCGAAGAACCCGACGCGATCGATGATGCGGGCGGCGGAAATCCCGGCGAACCCGACGAGGGCGGGGCGGGCAGGTTTCGCGTCGGCGTGAAGGATTCGCCCGAGCCAGCTCGCCGACCCGAAGCTGTGGCACCTGGCGGCAAGCCGCTCAGCAATCGGCTCTACGACGAGCTTGCCATACAACGCCGCGATATTCTCGCATCCTGTCTGCTCGCTCAGCCGGCGCTCGCGCTCGATTACGCGCTGTTCGTCATGATCGACGCCCGGGTTTTCGCCGGCGGCGGTTCTGCCGACGAGATCGTTCAATATGGCACCACCATCTGCGCTGATGCCCCGCAGGATCCCGTCACGGCGGATTTGCCCGGCTCACGCGCCCGGTCCTACCTGGCCGAAGCGCATGATGGCCTTGATGCCGGATGGTGCGACCACGATCACGAAATCGATCGGTTCGAAGGGTTTCGCGCGCTCGATGACGACAGCAAGGCGCAGTGGCTGGCCTATATCGTTGCCATGTCGATCGAGGCCAAGCCGCGCGGGGCCAGCGGCCAGGTCGCGATCCACAATCGATTGGCCTCGATCCTCGAGATCGACGTTGCGAGCTGGTGGCGTCCGACCGCGGAAAACTTCTTCGATCGGGTCAACAAGGGCAGCATTTTGAGCCTGCTTCATGACGTCGGCGGCGGCGCGCTGACGGCTCGGCACGCCACCCTGAAGAAGGCGGAGATCTCGGAGAGCTGTGAAAAACTCTTCGCCGGGGCGGCCATTGTCGAGCCCGAGACGAAGGACGCTGTGCTCGCATGGGTGCCGGACGCGATGCGCTTTGGTGCTGCGGCCCCGTGCCCGACCGATCGTCTCGGTGGCGAGCCGGATCGCTCTGCGTTGTCGGATGATCACATGGCGGAAGGCGCTTCGGTCGCGGACGATACGGTGATCGAGCCGGTCGAAGCCTGACCCAGCAGGACAGGGGGGCGGTCGGCGCCACTTGCGCGATCGTCCCCTCCCGCACGCTTGCCTCTCCCGAACCCCATCGTCATCCCGCTGGAGCATCAGCCATGCCTGCGAAAGCCCGTCCGAGCCGCGACGTCGCGGCCGAAATCACCAACCTCATCATCAGAAAGCTGGAAGAAGGCGTCCCGCCCTGGACTCGGCCCTGGCGGGTTGCCGGCGCCGGTGGCCGTCCGCTCCGACACTGCGGCACGCCCTATACCGGGATCAACACGGTCTATCTTTGGGCGATCGCAGACGCGAACGGCTATCGCTCGCGCTACTGGATGACGTATCGCCAGGCCGAAGCGCTCGGCGGCCATGTTCGCCGGGGGGAGCACGGCTCGCTCTCGGTCTATTATTCGAGCTTCAAAAAGACCGAGTCGGACCGGGTGACCGGTGCCGAGAGCGAACGCAGCATTCGTTTCCTTCGCCATTATCTCGTGTTCAACGCCGATCAGATCGATGGGCTGCCCGCCTATTTCTATCCGGACGACGCGACCCCTGCGCCGATCGATCCATCTGCGCGGCAAGCTGCCATCGACGAGTTCTTCGATCATGTGCCGGCAGATGTTCGACATGGCGGCGATCGCGCCTTCTTCCACCCGACATTTGATTTCATCCAGATGCCGCACCGGCGGTCATTCACAACGATGGATCATTACGCCTCGGTGAGGGCACACGAGACCGTTCATTGGTCAGGCGGCAGCTCGCGCCTTGCCCGGACCTTCGGCAAGCGGTTCGGCGACAAAGCTTATAGTTTCGAGGAGCTTGTGGCTGAGATCGGAAGCGGCCTGATTTGCGCGCATTTGGATCTGCCGAACGAACTGCACGACAATCATGCGAGCTACGTCGCCCACTGGCTGGGTTTATGCTCACCTCGCCATAACTGGAGTAATCGCGAGGTGTCGATAA
>CAUUIU010000387.1:0-3375 GCA_963545025.1 uncultured Sphingopyxis sp.
AGCCACGTCTTCACGCTCGTCGACACCGCGGCCGACCTAGATCGCGCGAATAATGACGGCAAAACCGCTGTCATCATGGGCATCCAGAATGCCGATCAGTTCGAAAAGATCGAGGATGTCGCGCTGTTCCGCCGCCTTGGCCTCCGCTGCGCGCAACTGACCTATAACAGCCAGAACCGCATCGGATCGGGCAGTACCGAACGCGTCGACGGCGGCGTCAGCGATTTCGGCGCCGCGATCATCGGCGAGATGGAAAAGCAGAGGATGCTGATCGACGTATCGCACTGCGGTGACCGGACGACGCTCGACGCCATCGAGATCGCCAAGGGACCGATCGGGATCACCCACAGCAATGCGCGCGCACTTGTCGACCATCCGCGCGTCAAGACCGATGCGGCGATCAAGGCGCTGTCGGCAAAGGGCGGGGTGATGGGCATCACGGGCGTGCGCATGTTCGTGCGGACGAGCGATCCGACCGACGTCGGACATATGGCCGACCATATCGACCATGTCGTCAATCTCGTCGGCATCGACCATGTCGGCATCGGGTCCGACGCCGACCTTCACGGCTATGATGACATGAAGCCGGACGAATATGCCGCGCTCAAGGGCAGCTACAAGGGCAGCTACGCCTTTCGCGACAAGATCGACATCGACGGCTTCGATCATCCGCTCAAGACCTTCGATCTCACCGAAGAACTTATTCGCCGCAATTATTCGAACGATAACATCCGGGCCGTGCTCGGTGGCAATTTCCGCCGCCTGCTCGCCCAAGTCTGGGGGTAAGACGATGAAAAAAGCTCTTTTTGTTGCAGGAAGCATGGCCGCGCTGGCGGCCGCCATGCCGGCCTGGGCCGACGAAGGCGCAACGGACGACCAGAACGACATCGTCGTCACCGCGCAGAAGCGTGAGCAATTGCTGATAGACGTGCCGCAATCGGTCAGTGTCGTGTCCGGCGACGCGCTTGAAAACATCCAGGCGACCAGCTTCTCGGACTATCTGAAGCTCGTCCCCGGCTTGCAGCTGAACCAGACGACCCCCGGCTTCGGTCGCCTCGTCATTCGCGGTGTCAACACCGGCGGCGTCGCTTCGACGGTGGCGGTCTATCAGGATGAAATGACCTTCGGATCGAGTAGCGGCCTCGTCAACGGAGCCATTCTTGCCGGCGACTTCGATACGTTCGACATCGAACGGATCGAAGTGCTTCGCGGTCCGCAGGGCACAATCTATGGCGCCAGCTCCATGGGCGGCGTGCTGAAATATGTCACGAAGAAGCCCGATACCGGCGCTCTCGAGGTTCGCGCACGCGGCAGCGTCGAGGCGACCAAAGGCGGCGATGAATCCTTCCTCGGCAGCGCCGTAGTCAATGTTCCGCTGGGCGATACTTTGGCGTTCCGCGCTTCGGGCTTTTATCGCGACTTCGGCGGGTATATCGACTCGATCGGCACGGGCGGGTCGGACGTCGAAAACAATATCAACGACTCCAAAAGCTACGGCGGTCGGGCCTCGCTACTGTTCAAGCCCAGCGAAGGACTGTCGATCCAACTCAGCGCCTACCTCCAAAATCTGAAGACCAGCGCTTCGAACAATGTCGACAGCGATCCCGCGACCGGCCGCAGTCTTTACGGCGGGCTGACCCAGTCGCAGTTCGTGCCCGAAGGGACCGATGTCCGCTATCGCGTGTACAGCGCGGTCGTCGAAGCCGACCTCGGTTTTGCGGACCTTGTGTCGGCGTCGAGCTACAGCACGTTGTCTCAGAATTTCCGTGGTGATTTGACGACGCAGTTTGGCGGTCTGATCGAGGCGATCTTCGGCACACCGAACGACTTCTTCCAGGGCCAGCTGACCCGCGTGCGCCGCGTGTCGCAGGAGGTGCGGCTGCAGTCGCCCGCAAGCGAAACGTTCGAGTGGCTCGTGGGAGCCTATTACACGCGCGAAAAGGGCATCATCGACCAGAGTTTCAATGCTGTCGAGCCGGGTACTTTCACTCCGGTGGCCGGGCTGCCGCTGCTCGGTATCGCGACGCTCAACTCGCGTTATCGCGAGATCGCCGGTTTCGCGAACGCGACCCTGCATCTTGGCGATCGCTTCGATCTGACTTTCGGTGGCCGTTACAGCGATAACAAGCAGTCTGCGCTGCAGGTGTCCGACGGCGCTCTTGCGGGCGGGCCGAACACGCTGCCCGTGGCGCGGTCGTCCGAAAATGTCTTTACCTTCTCGGTCGCGCCGAGCTTCGAGCTCAGCGATCAGGCGACGGTGTACGCCCGCGTTGCCAAGGGCTTCCGCCCCGGTGGTCCGAACGTCCTGTCGCCGGGGGCGCCGCCGGAACTCGGCACCTACGCTTCAGACTCGCTGGTGAGCTACGAAATCGGGCTCAAAGCGGAAACCTCTGACCGGACCTTCGGCATCGACATTGCGGCATTCCACATTGACTGGAAGGACATCCAGGTGTTCGGAATCGTCAATAACTTCGGCATCAACTTCAACGGTGGCAAGGCGAAGAGCGACGGCATGGAGTTCACGGCGACGATGCGTCCGACACCGGGATTCAGCGTATCGGTCAACGGCGCCTATACCGACGCGACGCTGAAGGACGATACACCGCCACAGGTCGGCGGCCTTGCCGGAGATCAACTGCCCTACACTCCCAAATACAGCATCGGTGCCAATGCCGACTATGAATGGGAATTGGGTGGGGAGACCAAAGCCTATGTCGGTGCCTCGGTGCGCAGCCTGTCGAAACAACCCGCCGGTTTTGATTTCGCCTTCCGCAGCGCCAACGGCCGCCAGCGCTATCTGCCCGCCTATGAGGTGGTGGATCTGCGCGCGGGGGTCGACTTCGGCCGCTACTCTCTCGAACTCTATGCGAAGAATCTGTTCGACAGCGCGGGCAGGACATCGCTCGAGGTGCCCGGCAATATCCCGTTCGGTGCCGCCGGCACGGCGGTGATCCGGCCGCGCACGATCGGCGCGACGCTGACGGCCGGCTTCTGACGGCCTATAGGAGACAAATGGACATGGCCACTGTGCTGCAACGGCGTGAAGACGCCGATCGGGAGGGTGTACCCACCCTTCCGCAGCCCTATCTGCTGTTCCTCGGCGACACGAGCGAGGCGGGCTATGCCAAGACCGCCTTCGGTCTCGCCGATTGGGCGGCGGACCGCTGCATCGGCGAATGGTCGATTGCCGGCTGCACCGTCACCACCGGCTTGCCGCGGTTGTCGCCCGCCGAAGCGGGGGCGGCCGGTGCCCGGTCGCTGGTGATCGGCGTCGCCAATCAGGGCGGCGTCATCGGCGAGCGCTGGGTCGCGGTGCTCGTCGAGGCGATGGAGGCGGGGCTCGACATCGTCAGCGGGCTGCACACCAGGCTAACG
>CAUUIU010000388.1:0-3349 GCA_963545025.1 uncultured Sphingopyxis sp.
CGTCGGCAGCGTCAGATGTGTATAAGAGACAGAGCCCGGCCTGTGCCGCGTCACCGGGATCGTGACGTCCGCCACCAGCTTCGAAATCCAGTTGCCCGTCGAGCGCTGGAACGGCAAATTTCTCCAGGCCGGTTGCGCGGGCTTCTGTGGTCGCACGATGGGCTGGTATTGCCGCGACGCGACGGCGCGCGGCTACGCCTGCATCGTCAGCGACCTTGGACATCGCTCGGCGATGGCAAGCCCCGGCGCTCCGAGTCTCAGCGCGATTTGGGCCGACGGCAACGACAGCGCGCAGATCGATCATGGTTTTCGCGCCTCGCACGCAACGACCGTGATCGGCAAGGCCATCGTTGCAGGGTTTTATGGCAAGGACGCCGACCGGTCCTATTTCAATGGCTGTTCCGAAGGCGGGCGCGAAGCTTTGATAGCAGCTCAGCGCTTTCCGTGGGATTTCGACGGGATCATTGCCGGGGCGCCCGCGATGGACGTCGGGCGTAGCTTCCTCAGCCAGATATGGAACGACCGCGCGATGCACGTCCCGGACGGTCAGCCGCTTTTCAACCCCACAAGCCTGGCCTTCGCCCGCGACGCGGTGCTCAAGGCCTGCGACAGCAATGACGGGGTTATGGACGGCATAATCGGCGACCCCCGCCAGTGCCGCTTCGATCCGGGCGTGCTCAGCTGCAAGCCGGGTAGCAGCGACGCCTGCCTTACCCAGCCGCAGACGCAGGCGCTCGGTGCCTTGATCGGCGGTCCGCGCACGCGCGCCGGGATGCCGATCGCACCCGGTCTGAGCCCTGCCGTTGCATGGGGCCGCCTGATGGCGCCGGGTACGGCGGGCCGAACGGTGCCGGCAAGCTATGGCGAGGAGTTTTTTCGCTATCTCGGCTTTTCGCCGGCCCCGGGCGGCAGCTGGAAAGCTGCGGCGTTCGATTTCGAAACCGACTACCGGCGCAGCGGCGTTGCCGATGCCCTGCTTTCGGCGACCAATCCCGATCTGCGCCGCTTTCGCGACGCCGGCGGCAAGCTGATCCTCTATCATGGCTGGGACGACCATCTCATCGCGCCCGGGATCACGGTCGATTATTACGAGACCGCGCGCGCGACCATGGGCGGTCAGGCGGCGACCGATCCGTTCTTCCGCCTTTTCATGGTCCCGGGCATGGATCATTGCGCGCTGGGCGGCGGCGCGTGGGCGGTCGACTATCTGACATATCTCGAAAACTGGGTCGAAAAGGGCGACGCACCCGACCGGTTGGTCGCGACGCGCCCGAAGCTGCCCGCCGACCCGGTTCAGGCCTTCGCCCGGATTGGCCGGTTTCCGGTGCCCGCCGACGAAGTCGAGTTCACGAGGCCGATCTATCCCTATCCGCAGCGTTATCGGTACGACGGTCGCGGCGATCCGACCAAGGCCTCCAGCTATAAATCCACGAAATAGGCGCGGCTGTTCGTCGGCTCGCTAGCCGAACTGCGCCCATCATCATATAAATTATGTATTCTTGCCTATTTTGATTATAATTTATACAAAGACTCCTGTTATGAGGATTATCGATATGCGCCAACCTTCGCCGCACGCCTTGAATGGCGATTTCAAATGGACCGACGTGCCGCGTGATCGCGCCCTGCGCTTTCTCAACCGCGGTCAGGTCGACTCCTTTGATCGTCTCGGCTACCTCCATATCCCCGCGGCATTCAGCGACGGCGAACTTGACGAGATCGAGCAGGCGATCGACCCGATCGAAGCCGAGCTCGAACGCCTCGTTGCCGAGGTTGCGGGCGGCAAGTCGCGCCTCACCGATGCCGGCACGATCACCTTCACCACTCACATTGTGACGCGATCGGAGACCGCGCGGGAATTTGCCCGCAACGCAAAAATCCGCGCCATCTGCCAGGATCTGATGGGCGCACCCGCACGCCTGTACTGGGACCAGTCGGTGTACAAGAAGACCGGCAAGAAGCAGGAATTTCCCTGGCACCAGGATAATGGCTACACCTTCATCGAGCCGCAGCAATATCTTACCTTCTGGATTCCGCTCGTCGATGTCGATGAATCCAATGGCTGTCCGTGGATCGTGCCGGGCCTCCACCGCAATGGCACGCTCGCACATTGGGAAACGCCGATCGGGCTGAAATGCCTCGAAGCGAGCGACGCGGCGGTCTGCGTACCCGCCAAGCGCGGCGACATCATTCTGTTTTCGTCGCTTGCCCCGCACCGCACCGGACCCAATCTGCGCGACGGCACCATCCGCAAGGCCTATATTCTGCAATATGCGCCCGACGGCGCGCATACCGTCGTCGACGGTAAGCGAATTCCGCAGAACGACCCTGAAAGACAGTTTCTTATCGATTAGGCGATGCGGGCCACCGGCCGGTGGCCGTTGGGGCCTAATTGACAAGATCGGTGCAAACGCTATTCGAAAAGGCTCGATATTCGCTGCTGCAAACCAGCTGAGGGGCTCGCCGCTTGCCGACCAATATTCCGTCGATCAGTAGCTTCGAAGACGAGCGCCTGCGCCTGCCGCGCACGGCGCTATCCAGCCCCAGCCACGGGATCGCCTATTGGCTCAAGCGCGACATCGTCCGCGGCGTGTTCGATCCTGCCGAACGCCTGAAGCTCGACCTGCTGACCCGCTTCTATGGCGCCGGGCTCAGCCCGGTGCGCGAAGCGGTGCTGTTTCTCGCCGCCGGCGGCCTCGTCGCCCACGAGCATCAGAAGGGACATCGCGTTGCGCCTGTGTCGCTCGACGACTATCTCGATACCCTTCATGTCTATGATCGTATCCGGCGGCTCGCGCTGGTCACCGCGATCGAGCGCGGCGACGACGCGTGGGAAGAGCAGGTTCTCATTCAGCTGCATCGTTCTAAGAAGGTGCCGCATGTCCTGCCAGGCGACGACCATGAGGGCCGCGAGCGCTGGCAGCGCGCCTATATGGATTTCTACGACACGCTGATCGGCGGCTGCAAATCGCCTTTGCTGATCGACTATTACAGCGATCTCGTCGCGCGCGCGGAGCGCTACATCAACCTGTTCGCCGACCAGTCAAGCGACCATGTGCGCGACCATGCCGCCGAGCACAGCGCAATCGTCGATGCCGTAATCGGCCGCGACCCTGTGCGCCTCAACCAGCTGCTCGACGAGAGCAACGAGCGCTCGAAAAGGATGCGCAATTCCACCATCGATGCACTCAAGGCACTCGAGGCGCGCGCCGATTAATCCAAACTCGGCCGCGCGCCCCGGATCGTCGTCGGCCCGGCCTCGCCGTGGACGATCGTCAGCCGCTGCGCTTCCCGGTCGAACTTCCATTCGGCGGCGGCGCCGCCTATCGAAACCTCCACACCGTCCTGATAG
>CAUUIU010000389.1:0-3346 GCA_963545025.1 uncultured Sphingopyxis sp.
TATAAGAGACAGATGCGACGCTGACGGTCGAACTGTCCGAGAGCGAGGATTTCGCGAAGGTCGCCGCGGGTGGCAGCGTCGTCGCGACGGGCGTGCGTGATCACACCGCCAAGATCGTCGTCGATGGCCTCAAGCCCGGTCGCTGGTATCATTATCGCTTCATCGCGCCCGACGGCAGCAAGTCGGTCACCGGGCGGACGCGGACATTGCCCGAGGGTTCCACCAAGGCGTTCAATCTCGCGCTCTTTTCCTGCTCGAACATGCCGTTCGGCTGGTTCAACGCCTATGGCCACGCCGCGGCGCGCGGCGACATCGATCTGGTCGCGCATGTCGGCGACTATCTCTACGAATATCCCGCCGGCGACTATCCCTCGGCGAAACAGGCGCTGCCGGGGCGCGAGATCCAGCCGGCGCACGAGATCGTCGCGCTCGCCGATTACCGGCTGCGCTACGCCGCCTATCGCGCCGATCCCGACCTGCAGAAACTGCACCGGCTCTTTCCGATGATCGCCCAGTGGGACGACCATGAATTCACCAACGACGCGTGGAAGGGCGGCGCCGAAAATCACAATGAAGGCGAGGGAGATTGGGCGACGCGCATGGCCGCCGCCGAACAGGCCTATCGCGAATGGATGCCCGTCGCCGATAAACGCTGGCGCCAGTATCAGGTCGGCGATCTCGCCACGATCTTCCTTCCCGAAACGCGCGTGACGGCGCGCGATCGGCAGTTCGAGGTCGACGAGATCATCGCGGGCGGCGGCGATGCAGCGGCGAAGCTCAAGACCTTCGCCGAAACCGACTATCGCAATCCCGCGCGCCAGATGCTCGGCGCGGCGCAAGAAAAATGGCTCTTCGACGGCCTCGCTGCCTCGACGAAGACAGGCACGCGCTGGCAGGTCTGCGCGCAGCAGGTGGTAATGGGCACACTCTTCACCCCGCCCGAAACGCGCGACTGGTTCGGCGGCCAACAGCCCGACTATATCCGCCGCCGCGTCGAAGCGGGGCAGCTTGCGGCCAAGGCCGGCCTGCCGCTCAACCTCGACGCGTGGGACGGCTATCCTGCCGCGCGCTCGCGCCTGCTCGCCGCGGCACAGCGCGCCGACGCCGATCTTGTCACCCTGACCGGCGACACGCACAACGCCTGGGCGTTCGACCTCGTCGAGGACGGCCGGCCCGCGGGGATCGAGATCGCGGGGCAAAGCGTCACTTCGCCGGGCTACGAAGGCTATATCAAGGGTGTGACCGACGAGGCGCGCGTCACCGCGCTGCGCCGTTCGTCGCCGCAGCTCAAATGGGCGAACACGCAGGATCGCGGCTATGTGACCGTGCAGCTGACCCCCGAGCGCGTGACCGCCAACTGGCACAGCGTCGAGACGATCCGCGCCCGTTCGCTGGCGCTGAAGGGCACGCACAGCATGACGGCGCAGCGGGGACGGCGGGCTTATAACGCTGCCTAGCTATAAGGCGGCGTATCCTCGAACTCGGCGAACCGGGGATAGTCGTCCGCGACGCTGACGGTGAAGTTCGCCGGGCGCTTTTCGAGGAAGCTCGATACGCCCTCGGCGGCGTCGGCGCTGCGCCCACGCGCAAAGATCGCGCGGCTGTCCCAGCGGTGCGCGCTCATCGGATGCGGCGCACCGAGCATCCGCCACAGCATATGGCGGGTGAGGGCGACCGATACCGGCGCGCTGTGATCGGTAAGCTCGCGCGCCTTGGCGATCGCGGCGTCGACGAGATCGCCGGGCGCGTGGACCGATTGCACGAGGCCCTTTTCATGCGCTTCTTGCGCGGAGATCAGCCGCCCCGAATAGCACCAGTCGACCGCATTCTGGATGCCGACGAGGCGCGGCAGGAACCAGCTCGACGCGGCCTCGGGCACGATCCCGCGCCGCGCGAAGACGAAGCCATAGCGTGCGGTTTCGCTCGCGAGCCGCGCGTCCATCGACAGCGTCATCGTCGCGCCGATGCCGACCGCGGCGCCGTTGATCGCCCCCAGGACCGGCTTCTTGCAGTCGAAAATCCGCATCGACACGCGCCCGCCCGAATCGCGGATCAGCGGGTGCGACCAGTCGATCGTGCCGTCCTCGGCCACAGGGCTCGCCGCCATGCCGTCAGGCAGGATCGCCTGCTTGTCGGTGCGCTTGTCATAATCGAAGGTCGCCGCGCCCTGACCCAGATCGGCGCCGGCGCAATAGGCGCGGTCGCCCGATCCGGTAAAGATCACCGCGCGCACGCCGTCGTCGGCGTCACACTCGTCGAGCGCGGCGACGATCTCCAGCATCATTTCGGTCGTGAAGGCGTTCATCCGGTCGGGGCGGTGCAGCGTCAGCAGCGCGATGCCTTCGTGGCGGTCGAGGCGAATCTGGTCAAAGCTCATCTGTCTCTCTCCTTGTTCTCCCCATCGTTGCAAGCGGGGCAGACGAGCGCAAGCTCTAGTTGACGTAAGCGTAAAGCGGAATCCTCCCTGTCGCGAAGCGATGGGGAGGGGGACCGCCGCGAAGCGGTGGTGGAGGGGCGGCGACGGTACGCCATCGCCCCTCCGTCAGCGGCTGCGCCGCTGCCACCTCCCCATCGCTTCGCGACAGGGAGGATCATTGGCGATGCCGGGGATGACGCGCCCCGCCTTTGTCGCTATAGGCCCCTCAACCGCCCCGGCGCTGCGCCTCCCTCGTGAGTCGCCACCGCCGGGGCCATTCATTTGGTTCCGACAGAAAGTTTGCACGCCATGTCCCGTCGCCGCCAGATTTACGAAGGCAAAGCGAAGATCCTGTACGAGGGCCCCGAACCGGGCACACTGATCCAATATTTCAAGGACGATGCGACCGCGTTCAACGCCCAGAAAAAGGGCACGATCAGCGGCAAGGGCGTGCTCAACAACCGGATTTCGGAACATGTCTTCACGCTGCTCGGCAATATCGGCGTGCCGCACCATTTCATCCGCCGCCTCAACATGCGCGAGCAACTGATCCGCCAGGTCGAGATCGTGCCGATCGAAGTGATCGTGCGCAACGTCGCCGCGGGCACGCTGTCGAAGCGTCTCGGCATCGAAGAAGGCACGCAGCTGCCCCGCACCTTGATCGAATATTGCTACAAGGACGACGCGCTCGGCGATCCGCTCGTTGCCGAGGAGCATATCGCCTGCTTCAACTGGTGCAGCCAGGACGAGCTTCACGACATTCAGGACATGGCGATCCGCATCAACGACTTCATGTCGGGCATGTTCGCCGCGGTCGGCATCCGCCTCGTCGACTTCAAGCTCGAGTTCGGCCGCCTTTATGAAGGCGACTTCAGCCGCATCATCCCTGTCTCTTATACACATCTCCGAGCCCACGAGACACTGAGCGAT
>CAUUIU010000390.1:0-3338 GCA_963545025.1 uncultured Sphingopyxis sp.
GTTCCATGCGCAGCAGGCCGACGCGATACTGGTTTTCCAGCAATTCGCCGACCGAACGGACGCGACGGTTGCCAAGGTTATCGATGTCGTCGATTTCGCCCTTGCCGTCCTTCAGGTTCACCAGTTCCTTGACCACGGCGAGGATGTCCTCGACGCGCAGGGTGGTGACGGTGTCCTCGGCGTCGAGGTCGAGGCGCATGTTCAGCTTGACGCGGCCCACGGCCGACAGGTCGTAGCGCTCGGGATCGAAGAACAGGCCGGCGAACAGCGCTTCGGCCGTTTCCTTCGTCGGCGGTTCGCCGGGGCGCATGACGCGATAAATGTCGCTCAGTGCCTGATCGCGTTCCTCGGCCTTGTCAGCCTTCAGCGTGTTGCGGATCCAGGGACCGGTGGTGACATGGTCGATGTCCAGCAGTTCCAGACGGTCGACGCCGGCCTTGTCCAGCTTTTCGAGGTTTTCCGGCGACACTTCGTCGCCCGCCTCGATGTAGATTTCGCCGGTCTTCTCGTTGATGAGGTCATAGGCGCTGTAGCGGCCATAGACTTCCTCGGTCGGGATCAGCAGCGATTCCAGACCGTCCTTTTCCGCCTTGTTGGCGGCGCGGGGCGAAATCTTGTGACCGGCCGCGAACACGACTTCGCCCGACTTGGCGTCGACGATGTCGAATGCGGGCTTCAGGCCGCGCCATGCTTCGGCGCTGTAAGGGATCTGCCAGCCGCCTTCGCCGCGGACATAGACCACCTTGTTGTAGAACTGACCCAGAATTTCTTCGGCGGTCAGGCCCAGCGCATAGAGCAGCGCCGTGACCGGCAGCTTGCGCTTGCGGTCGATACGGACGTTGACGATGTCCTTGGCGTCGAATTCGAAGTCGAGCCACGAACCGCGATACGGGATGACGCGCGCGGCGAACAGGAACTTGCCCGACGAGTGGGTCTTGCCGCGGTCGTGGTCGAACAGCACACCCGGCGAACGGTGCATCTGCGACACGATGACGCGCTCGGTGCCGTTGACGAAGAAGGTGCCGTTCTCGGTCATGAGCGGCATGTCGCCCATGTAAACGTCCTGCTCCTTGATATCGAGGACCGAACGCGTGTCGGTTTCGCTGTCGACTTCAAAGACGATCAGACGCAGCGTGACCTTCATCGGCGCCGCATAGGTGATGCCGCGCTGACGGCATTCATCGACGTCATACTTGGGCGATTCAAGTTCGTAGTGAACGAAGTCGAGCTCGGCGGTGCCGGCAAAATCGCGGATCGGGAAAACGCTGCGCAGCGTCTTCTCGAGGCCCGAGACGTAACCGACCGAGGGGTCGGACCGCAGGAACTGTTCATAGGATTCGCGCTGAACCTCGATGAGGTTGGGCATCTCCACCGCTTCGTGGATGTTACCGAACAGCTTGCGGATTCGCTTGGTCGCGGTTGCTTCGAGGGCCTTGCCCACCGACTTCGCCTTGGTCGCCATAAGTGATTGTCTCGCCTTACAAAAAATCAGGTCGCGAGCGCATCGACGCGAAAAAAGCCGCAGGCAACCGTGGCCGGTTTACCGCAGCTTCACAACGCTGTCGAAATCCCTGCCGCCCTATCCGTACAGCCCGTTGCGCAAAGTCAGGCTCTATCTCGGACGGTGGGGTGTGAAGGCGATATAGGATTTGGGGCGCCGGCTGTCAACGGGACGACGCGGCGAAAAGCGGCCGATCGCATCGTTATCCCATGCTTGACCCGCTTCTGCTTTTCCGATGGGACAAGATAGGGTGCGATCTGGAGATTGGCGAGATGACAAATCAAAATACCGGCGGACCGCATTATTCGCCCTTTGCTCTGGGCGGCGGGCTGATCTTCGTGTCGGGCCAGCTGCCGCTGCGCCCCGGCCGCGATACGTCGCTGGCGGCGGCGCCTTTCAAGGAGCAGGCCGAACAGACGCTTCAAAACCTGAAAGCCGTGCTCGAACAAGCGGGAACCGGGCTGGATCAGGTGGTCAAGACCACGGTCTATCTCAGCGACATCGCCGACTGGGACGAACTCGACGCGGTATACGGCCGGTTCTTCGGAACTGCGCGCCCCGCACGGAGCGTGGTACCCACCGGTCCCCTTCACTTCGGATTTCGCATCGAGATCGAAGCCATTGCCTTGTCGAGCCGCGACGTCGCCGCTTGAGTGGCTTCAGATTTAAAAGACGCCCTTCAGCAGCGCCGCCGGATTCTTGCGGAGCGCCGCCTCCTCGCCCGCCATATAGTGGAAGATGCCTTTCAGCGCCTGTTCGGTCACCGACCGCGTCAGCCCGTCACGGGTCAGTCCGGCCGAGGCCATCAACTGGTTGCCCTTCGATAGCTGGTCAAGCTGGCGATAGGCACCGACATTCTCAAGCGCCGACCCGATCAGCGGCGACACCTTTGTATAGAGCACGCCCCCCGCGCTGGTCTGGAGATAGCGCGTCGCTCCGTCACTCTTCGACACCAGCGCCGGTGCGTCGGTCCAGCGCAGATTGTCGATCGCGGCGCGAAACACCGGCTTGGCTTCGCCCGCTGCCTTGCCGCCGGCATCGTTCAGGCTCTTGGTCAGATTGGTCGTGAGGCCCAGCTTGTCACCGATCCCGAACAGTTGCGAAGCGAGCTTGCCGCCCGCGCCCGGCAACAGGATGCGCACCGCGGTGTCGCGGTAAAAGGCGCCCGGCTCAGCCAATTTGTCGAGCGCGCTGTCGGAGGCATTGCCGATCAGCCCCTTCACCCCGCTCTTCGGCACCTTCGCCATCGCCCAGGGCGCCTGGGCGATGGCGACCATCGCGGCTGCGCCCGCCAGCAGTTTGCGCCGCGCCATTGCCGTGTCGTCCGATTCCATCGCGCACCTTCCGCTGTCCCGCGTTTCGGCATCCAGCCTATCAGCAAAGTCGCCGCGCCCAAAGGGCGACGACCGCGTAGTGGTGGAAAGCCGACGGCGCTGTCCCAGTTTCGTCATCCCGGACTTGATCCGGGATCCATAGCCGCCCCGTCGTTGTGGGCCCCGGATCAAGTCCGGGATGACGATGAAAGAAGGATCTGCGTCTGGTCGTTTCCCGCCGGCTAAGCCGCCATGCGCAGCCGGTTCCGCCCTTCGCGCTTGGCGGCGTAGAGCGCCTTGTCGGCGCGGTGCAGCAATTCCTCGATGTCAGGCTCGCCGTCATAGATGGCGAGCCCGATGCTGATCGTCGCGCCGGGCCGGTCGGGCTCGGCGGCGGTGCCGGTCTCGACCGCCTTGCGAACGCGCTCGGCGACGATCTCGGCCGCCTGCGCGCTCGCGCGCTGCAAGATGCACACGAACTCCTCGCCGCCGATGCGGCCGAGCATGTCTTGCTCGCGCAGCGC
>CAUUIU010000391.1:0-3321 GCA_963545025.1 uncultured Sphingopyxis sp.
CTACACTTCTAGCTTCGTCGGCAGCGTCAGATGTGTATAAGAGACAGCATTTCGGCCTTACCGCCGATGCTATCACCCCCCAGATCCTGGCACGGCTCGGCGCATAAGACCGACGGCCTCCATCCGCAGAAAGGATTTTTCGACATGGCAGTGAAAGTCGCAATCAACGGTTTCGGACGCATCGGCCGCCTCGTGGCGCGCGCTATCCTCGAACGTCCCGACTGCGGTCTCGAACTGGTCGCGATCAACGACCTGGCCGATGCCAAGTCGAACGCTTTGCTGTTCAAGCGCGACAGCGTCCACGGCCCGTTCCCGGGTGATGTCGTTGCCGATGGCGATGCGATGGTCGTCAACGGCAAGCGCATCCGCGTCACCGCCGAGCGCGACCCCGCCAACCTGCCGCACGCCGAACTTGGCGTCGATATCGCGCTCGAATGCACGGGTTTCTTCGCCGATCGCGACAGCGCCTCGAAGCATCTGACCGCCGGCGCCAAGCGCGTGCTGATCTCGGCCCCCGCGAAGGGTGTCGACCTGACCGTCGTGTACGGCGTCAACCATGACAAACTGACCGCCGATCACGTCGTCGTCTCGAACGCCAGCTGCACGACCAACTGCCTCGCACCGGTTGCGAAAATCCTCAACGACACGCTCGGGATCGAGCGCGGGCTGATGACCACGGTCCACGCCTACACCAACGACCAGAAGATCCTCGACCAGATCCACCCCGACATGCGCCGCGCTCGCGCGGCCGCCATGTCGATCATCCCGACGACGACCGGCGCCGCCCGCGCGGTTGGCGAAGTGCTGCCCGAACTGAAGGGCAAGCTCGACGGTTCGGCGATCCGCGTTCCGACCCCGAACGTCAGCCTCGTCGACCTGACCTTCACCCCGAAGCGCGACACGAGCGTCGAGGAAGTGAACAAAATCCTGAAGGACGCGTCGGAAGGCGCGATGAAGGGCGTATTGGCGTTTTCGGACGAACCGCTGGTCTCGATCGACTACAACCATTGCCCGGCCAGCTCGACGATCGACAGCCTCGAAACCACGGTGCTCGAAGGCAAGCTGGTTCGCGTCGTCAGCTGGTACGACAATGAATGGGGCTTCTCGAACCGCATGGTCGATACTGCGACTGTGATCGCCAAGCTGCTCTGATCCCGAAGGAAACGTCGATGACCGCTTTCAAGACCCTCGACGATATCGGTGACGTCACCGGCAAGCGCGTCCTCGTGCGCGTCGACCTCAACGTCCCGATGTTCGAAGGCGCGGTCAGCGACGTGACGCGGATTCAGGCGGCGATGCCGACGATCCGCGAACTGGCGGAAAAGGGCGCGATCGTCCTGCTCCTCGCGCATTTCGGGCGGCCGAAGGGCGCGAAGAATCCCACCCAGTCGCTGAGCCTGGTGATGGGCGGGCTCGAAGACGTGCTCGGCCATTCGGTGATGTTCATTCCCGAAGCGGTGGGTGAGGGCGCCAAGGCGGGCATCGCGGTGCTCGCTGCCGGCGATGTCGCGGTGCTTGAAAACACCCGCTTCTATCCCGGCGAGGAAAAGAACGACCCCGCCTTCGCCGACGCGTTGGCCGAAATCGGCGATATCTACGTCAACGATGCCTTTTCTGCGGCGCACCGCGCGCATGGCTCGACCGAGGGCATCGCCCGCCGTTTGCCTGCCTACGCGGGCCGCGCGATGGAAGCCGAGCTCAAGGCGCTCGACGCCGCACTCGGCAATCCGGAGCATCCGGTGGCGGCGGTGGTCGGCGGCGCAAAAGTGTCGAGCAAGATCGACGTGCTGCGCAACCTCGTCGGAAAGGTCGATCATCTGATCATCGGCGGCGGCATGGCGAATACCTTCCTCGCCGCACGCGGCGTCGATGTCGGCAAATCGCTGTGCGAGCATGACCTGGTCGATACCGCCAACGCGATCTTCGATGCGGCGGATGCCGCCGGCTGCACCATCCATCTGCCCTATGACGTCGTGGTGTCGAAGGAGTTCGCCCCGAACCCGCCGACGCGCACCGTCAACGTGCATGAAGTTGCCGCCGACGAGATGATCCTCGATATCGGGCCGGCGGCAACCGAAGCACTCGCCGACGTGCTCAAGAATTGCCGGACGCTCGTCTGGAACGGCCCGCTGGGCGCGTTCGAGACGCCCCCGTTCGACACCGCGACCGTCGCGCTCGCGAAAACCGCCGCCGCGCTGACCCGCGAAGGGTCGCTGATCTCGGTCGCGGGCGGCGGCGATACCGTTGCGGCGCTCAATCACGCCGGCGTGGCGGGCGACTTCACCTTCGTCTCGACCGCCGGCGGCGCTTTCCTCGAATGGATGGAAGGCAAGCCGCTTCCCGGCGTGGAGGCGCTGCTGCAATGAGCGCGCAGGTGGTCGGCCTTTTCGACACGCCCGTCGTGGTCGACGAGTTGCCGAACGCCGCCGCCATCAACGCCGCGCTGAAGCCGCTGATCACGGCCCGCCGCGCCGAACGCCCCGGTGTGACGATCTCGAACATCGGTGGATGGCAGTCCGAACATGACGTCGCCGAATGGGGCGGCGAGCCGGTCCAGTATCTGCTCCGCCACATCTTCGCGCTCGCCGATGCGCATTGCGTCGATATCGTCTCGCCGGGTGCGCCGCGGCACCAGTGGGCCACCGATATCTGGGTCAATGTGTCGCCGCCGCAGGCGTCGAACCAGATGCACACGCACCCCGGCGCCTTTTGGTCCGCGGTCTATTATGTCGACGACGGTTCGGAACAGGGGGACGGCGCGATCGGCGGCGAGCTGGTGATCGAGGATCCGCGGATGCCGATGGTCCTGATGACAATGCCCAATCTGCGGCTGCGCAGCCCCAACGGGTCGGTTCACGAACCCCAGCTCAAGATGAAAGTGCGGAGCGGACGGATCATCATGTTCCCGTCGTGGCTCAGCCACGGAGTCGTCCCGCACCAGGGCATAAGCGACCGCATTTCTATCGCGATCAACCTGCTGGCTGTGCCGCGCAACGCGGCCTGAGAGCGCCGGAAAACCCGCGCATTGCATCCGTGCCGAAGGGCCGCTATGCGCACCGCCACATACGTATGCAGCCAACCGGAGAATCTATGTCGACCGCCAATGCCGAGATGCTGGACCAGATCAAATCGGGGCAGGGCTTTATTGCCGCACTCGACCAGAGTGGCGGTTCGACGCCCAAGGCATTGAAGGGCTATGGCATCGAAGCGGACGCCTTCTCGAACGACGAGGAAATGTTCGGCCTGATCCATGACATGCGCAGCCGCATCGTCACGTCGCCCTGTTTCAACGGCGAGAAGGTGATCGGCGCGATCCTGTTC
>CAUUIU010000392.1:0-3297 GCA_963545025.1 uncultured Sphingopyxis sp.
AGATCGCTCAGTGTCTCGTGGGCTCGGAGATGTGTATAAGAGACAGGGACATGCCGGCGCCCGAGAATGAAGAAGAAATCGAAATGCAGCGCGCGCTGAAGGCGTTTGTCGCCGCGAACCCCGGCTACCTGACCAAGACGGTCAAGGCGATCAAGGGCGTGTCGGAAGAAACGACGACCGGCGTCCACCGCCTGTACCACATCGCCAAGAAGGGCGAGCTGCCCTTCCCCGCGATCAACGTCAACGACAGCGTCACCAAGTCGAAGTTCGACAACCTCTACGGCTGTAAAGAGTCGCTCGTCGACGCGATTCGCCGCGGCACCGACGTGATGCTCGCGGGCAAGGTCGCGACCGTCGCCGGCTTCGGCGACGTCGGCAAGGGCTCGGCCCAGAGCTTGCGCAACGGCGGCGCGCGCGTCCTCGTCACCGAAATCGATCCGATCTGCGCGCTGCAGGCGGCGATGGAAGGCTTCGAGGTCGTGACGATGGACGAAGCCGTCAAGCGTTCGGACATCTTCGTCACCGCGACCGGCAACGCCGACGTGATCACCGCCGAGCATATGGCGGCGATGAAGAATATGGCGATCGTCTGCAACATCGGTCACTTCGACAGCGAGATCCAGATCGCGGCGCTCGCCAACTACAAGTGGACCGAAGTGAAGCCGCAGGTCGACCTGGTCGAATTCCCCGACGGCAAGCAGATCATCATTCTGTCGAAGGGCCGCCTGGTCAATCTCGGCAACGCGACCGGCCACCCGTCGTTCGTGATGTCGGCGAGCTTCACCAACCAGACGCTCGCGCAGATCGAACTGTGGACGCGCAGCGAGCAGTATAAGAACGACGTGTATGTCCTGCCGAAGCACCTCGACGAAAAGGTCGCGGCGCTGCACCTCGAAAAGCTGGGCGTGAAGCTCAGCCAGCTGAGCCAGAAGCAGGCCGATTATATCGGCGTGCCGGTCGAAGGGCCGTTCAAGCCCGACCACTACCGCTACTAAGCGCGGTTCGCACTGAACAAGGAGGGGCGCCGGGTTTCCGGCGCCCTTTTCTATTGCGCCAACGGCCCTAGCGCGTCGCGCAGCGGGCCGAGCCATTCGGTATAGGGTTTCCACGCGCCCACGCCGTCGCGGTTGAGCGGGCGGCGCACCTGTTCGCTCGACGGCGTGCGCACGACACGGTCGAGTTTGTGGAAGTCGAGTAGCGCCGGAGTCCAGTCGAGCCCGAGATAGGCGAGCGTGGCGCGCAGCTGCGGTTCGGGATCACCGACCATCGCGTCATAGTCGATATGATGGACGAGTCCGGGCGCGACACGATCGAGGTGCGTCATCAGCCGCACATAATCGACATAGCATTGCCCGATATCCGCCAGCCGGAACGACGCGGCGTGCGCGCGGCTGAAGCTTTGCGTGAAGTTCGAGAAGCAGCAGTCCATCGGCGCGCGGCGGATATCGAGGAATCGGGCTTGCGGGAGGATGCGCCGGATGAAGAGGATGTTGCTCCAGTTATGGGGCAGCTTGTCGATGAAATAAGGCCGGTCGGTCTGGCGGTGCAGCGCCGCGCGGCGGAGATAATCCTGCCCCATCGCCGCAGCCTGCTCGGGGCGCAGGTTGGCGATCAACTGCGGCACGGTCACCCGGCGGCCGCGCGTCGCAAGTTCCATGACGCTGCGCAGGATCGCCGGGGCATAGGGGAGCTCGCCGACAGGCTCGATCGCCGGATGGCTGCCGAGCATCTGTTCGAGCAGCGTCGAGCCCGATCGTGGCAGGCTGACGATGAAGATCGGCACGTCGGTGTCGGCGGGCGCATCGTCGAGCGACGCGATGAAGCTGGCATCGACGGCCTGCTCGATCTCGGCGACTTCCGCAGTCAGTTCGCGCGGGTCATATCGGATATCCTCGGCGCGTTGGCGATTGCCCTCGCGATAATGGCCAAACGCTTCGGCATATTGGCCGCGGTCGTGCAGCGCGCGCGCGAGGGCGAAATGGAGCGGTCCGCTGTTGCGCACATCGATCGCGATATCGAGCGCGCGGCGCATATGGTCGACGTCGGCGTCGGTCAGCACCTTGCTCTTGATGCTCGCGAGCGACCACCAGGCTTCGCCACACTCTTCGTCGACCGCGATCGCCTGGCGGTACGCTGTGACGGCGGCATCGACCTCGCCGGCCGATCGCAGGTTGTGACCATAGGAAATCCAGTGATGCGGCCGCTCACCATGCTCTTGCGTCAGTCGCTGCTGGATCGCGCGGGCTTCATCGTTCCGCCCGAGTTTGTCGAGGATCAGCGCGTGCATCGCCGGGATCGTCGAATCCTCGACCTCGTGCGACAGCGCCTCGAACATAGGACGCGCCTCGTCGAGCCGTTCCTGCTGGTTCAGCACCGCGGCGAGGAAGCGTCGCGCCTCGACGTTGCGCGGATCGACCGCGAGCGCGCGGCGCAGGAAATGTTCGGCCTGCATCAAGGCGCCGAGCAGCATCGCGATCTCGCCCAGCTTGGCGAGGCCGCGCGGTTCTTCGGGATAGCGGCGAAGATGCTCCATCGCCTTTTGCGCCGCTTGTTCGAGCCGGCCCGCCTCGGCGAGCTCGGTTGCCTGACCAAGCAGTATATAGGCGGTGACGGTGCCAGTTCCGGTCACGCGTTCGTGCTTCAGCTATAGCCGAGCAGCGCGCGTAGTCCCGGCGCCTGATAGTCGACGAGGGCGCGGTGGCGCGGGCTGAGCGTTGCGGGGAAGTCGAGATCGACACCGGTCAAATTTTCGCGTGCGGTAGCGCTTTGCTTGCGGTCGGATCCGATCCGGACGCGCTCGCGCCAGTCGTCGGGCCGGTCGATCCCGCAGGCATCAAGCAGCGAGGCGAAAAAACCTTCGGCCGCGCGGCTGTCGAGATCGCCGAGATGCGCGACCAGATCTTCATATTTGAGCGTGTGCGCGCGTGCACCGAGCCAGGCGGCGGCGTTCATTTCATAGATGTCGTTGAGCGAGGGCGCCTTTCCGGGAAGGCCGAAGATCATCATGGTGAGCAGCTCGTCGATGTCGAGAACGCCGCTTTTCAGATGGTCCATATTGCCCGAAAATTGTTCGGAGATGAAAAAGCGCGCCCGCGCGATCACCCAGTCATAGGGATCGCGATAGAGGAGAATGCGGCGCGCCGACGCGGTTTCGAAGGCCGAGGCGTCGGCGAAAAAGAGATGGCCCCAGCTGAGCATCGGCCGCGCGGGGTCGAAGGCGCCGCGATGCTGCTGAAGATTGGGCCATTGCTGTCTCTTATACACATCTCCGAGCCCACGAGACACTGAGCGATCGCG
>CAUUIU010000393.1:0-3294 GCA_963545025.1 uncultured Sphingopyxis sp.
CTACACTTCTAGCTTCGTCGGCAGCGTCAGATGTGTATAAGAGACAGGGAAGTCTATATCTTCCCGACGACCCGGAGCGATGCGAAGCGCCCGCACCGAGGCAGCATGGCGAAGCAGTTTGCCCGCGCAGTGAAGAACGCGGGCCTCAGCACCAAGAAGGTGACGCCGCACGTCATGCGCCACACCGCCATCACGGCACTGGTTGCCGCCAAGGTGGACTTGCCGACTGTGCAGCGGATCAGCGGCCACAAGACATTGCAGATGGTGCTGAACTACACGCACATTTCTGACAGCCATGTTGATGCCGCCATTGACGCGATCGACACCGGGAATCTTGACGCGGTTACACCAGAACTACACACGACCCACAAAAGGGCGGCAAACGACGCCGCATAGGGGAGGGCATTTCCCCCCTGTTTTCAATATGGTGCGGACGCCGGGACTTGAACCCGGATATCCAGAGGATGGCAGATTTTAAGTCTGCTGCGTCTACCGATTTCGCCACGTCCGCTAACCGCGCCCGGTCAAGCCGATGGGTCGGTGCCGGTCAAGTGATGTTTGACGCTTCACCCCGGCGGACGGCTCGGCTAGAGGGGCCGGCATGACAGCAGTTCTCGAAATTTCCGGGCTCGGAAAGACTTACAAGAGCGGCCATCAGGCGCTCAGCGATGTCGACCTGACGATCAACAAGGGCGAGATTTTCGCGCTCCTCGGCCCCAATGGCGCGGGCAAGACAACGCTGATCAGCATCGTCTGCGGCATCGTGACGGCAAGCAGCGGCACGGTGACCGTCGGCGGCCACGACCATGCCCGCGATTATCGCGCATCGCGGACGATGATCGGGCTGGTGCCGCAGGAACTGCACACCGACGCGTTCGAAAAGGTGATCACGACGGTGACCTTCTCGCGCGGGCTGTTCGGCAAGCCCAAGGATCCGGCCTTCATCGAGCAATTGCTGCGCGACCTGTCGCTGTGGGACAAGCGTAACAGCAAGATCATGGAATTGTCTGGGGGCATGAAGCGCCGCGTGATGATCGCCAAGGCGCTGTCGCATGAGCCCGAAATCCTGTTTCTCGACGAACCGACCGCGGGTGTCGACGTCGAGCTGCGCCGCGACATGTGGAACATGGTCCGCGGCCTGCGCGAGCGCGGCGTGACGATCATCCTCACCACCCATTATATCGAAGAGGCAGAGGAAATGGCCGACCGGGTGGGGGTAATCAGCCACGGCAAGCTGATCCTGGTCGAGGAAAAGAACGAACTTATCAAGAAGCTCGGCCGCAAGACGCTGACGCTCAATCTTGCCGAACCGCTTGCGGCGGTGCCCGACGAGCTGGCGCAGTGGAAGCTCGCGCTGGCGGCCGAGGGCAATGAGCTGATTTATGAATTCGATAGCCATGCCGAAGCGACGGGCGTGCCGTCGCTGCTGCGGCGGATGAGCGACCTCGGGATCGCGTTCAAGGATCTCCACACCAGACAAAGCTCGCTTGAGGATATTTTTGTCGGGCTGGTGCACGAGACGAAGGCGGAGCAGGCGGCATGATTTCCAATTTTCGCGGTATCCGCTCGATCTACATGTTCGAAATGGCACGGTTCGGCCGGACCTTCTGGACCAGCCTGATGCTGCCGGTGATCACCACCGCGCTCTATTTCGTCGTTTTCGGCTCGGCCATCGGCAGCCGGATGAGCGACGTCAGCACCGTCCCCTATGGCGCGTTCATCGTGCCCGGGCTGATGATGTTGACGATGTTCACCGAGAGCATCAGCAACGCCAGTTTCGGCATCTATATGCCAAAATGGACCGGCACGATTTACGAGATGCTGTCGGCACCGATGTCGCCGCTCGAGCTGCTGATCGCCTATGTCGGTGCCGCGGCGACCAAGTCGGTGATCATCGGGTCGATCATTTTCGCCACCGCGCATCTGTTCGTCGACGTACAGGTCGCGCATCCGCTGCTGATGGTCGCCTTCATGATCCTGATGGCGGTGACCTTCTGCCTGTTCGGCTTCATCATCGGTATCTGGGCGCAGAGTTTCGAGCAGCTGCAGGTTATCCCGCTGCTCGTCGTCTATCCGCTGACCTTCCTCGGCGGCGCCTTCTATTCGCTCGACATGCTTCCCGCCGCGTGGCGGACGGTGACGCTGTTCAACCCGGTCGTCTATCTGATCAGCGGGTTCCGCTGGACCTTCTTCGGGCAGGGCGACGTCGGCATCGCGGTCAGCATGGGCGCCGTCGTGCTCTTCCTGGCGCTGTGCCTGGCGGTGATTTTCTGGATGTTCCGGACCGGCTACCGGCTCAAGAACTGACAGGCAGAATCCTGGGCTCGCGCGTTCGGGGACGCGTTGTCAGTCGTTCAGACGCTCGCGCATTTCCTTGCCAGGTTTGAAATAGGGGACATTTTTCGCCTTCACGGCGACGGGTGTTCCGGTGCGCGGGTTGCGGCCGGTGCGCGATTCGCGACTCCGGGTCGAAAAGGCGCCGAAGCCGCGCAGTTCGACGCGGCCGCCGCCGGCAAGCTGCTCGACGATCGAATCGAAGAAGGAATCGACGATTCTTTCCACCTCTTCAAGGCGCAAGTCGCTGTTTTCGTTCGCGATCTTCTGAACCAGTTCCGACCGGATCATCTGCTTCCCCTTGTTATAGCCACGCGCATCCCACGGATGCGGGTTACCCGGTCGTTGCCGGCACCAATGCGTGAGGACCCCTCCCTACGCGGCGGAGAAGATATCATGAATCACTGTCTGGTCAAAATATATCACTGAAAGAAAAAGGCCCGCAGAGGGACACTCTGCGGGCCTTTTGTTTCGCCAGATGGCGGAAGGAGGAATTAATCCTTCTTGCCGGCCTTCAGCGCTTCGCCGAGGATGTCGCCGAGCGACGCACCCGAGTCCGACGAGCCATATTGTGCGACAGCCTGCTTCTCTTCGGCGATCTGCATCGCCTTGACCGAGAAGCTCGGCTTTTTCGAGCGGTCGAAGCCGATGACCATCGCATCGAACTTCTGGCCGACCTGGTAACGCTCGGGACGCTGTTCGTCGCGGTCGCGGCCAAGGTCGGCGCGCTTGATGAAGCCGGTGGCGCCATCGTCGCCGGCCTGAACTTCGAGGCCGTTGTCGCGGACTTCGAGGACGGTGACGGTGATGACGTCGTTCTTCTTCACCGAACCGGCAGCAGCAGCACCGGTGCCACCAACGGCGGGAGCACCCTTTTCAAGCTGCTTGATGCCGAGGCTGATGCGTTCCTTCTCGACGTCGACGTCGAGAACAACGACCTGCACGGCCTCGCCCTTGCGG
>CAUUIU010000394.1:0-3277 GCA_963545025.1 uncultured Sphingopyxis sp.
TCGGAGATGTGTATAAGAGACAGCTGTGGGAAAACAAGGAGGCGCATGCCGCCTCGTTAGGACTCCCCGCGGTGCAGGACGCGATCAAAAAGGGGCGCCCGCTTATCGCAGGATTTGGTACTCGCGCCGAGTTCAAGCCGGTGGCAAAGACCGGTGCATGACCGAAATCGAATCCTTGTCGCAGGCCGACGCCGCCAATGAATTGATGCGGCTGGCGAAGCAGATCGCCTATCACAACAAACGCTATCATGCCGAGGACGCGCCCGAGATTTCGGACGCCGATTACGACGCGCTCGTCCGCCGCAACAATGAGCTTGAAGCCGCTTTCCCGGCGCTGATCCGCGCCGACAGTCCGAACAGCCAAGTCGGCGCTGCGGTCGAGGGATCGCCACTCGCCAAGATTACCCATGCCCGGCGCATGATGAGCCTCGACAATGCCTTTGCGGTGGAGGATGTCGAGGAGTTCGCGGCGCGCGTGCGGCGCTTCCTCAATCTCGCCGCCGACGCCGCGATCGCGATGACCGCCGAGGACAAGACCGACGGCCTCTCCTGCTCGCTGCGCTATGAAAAGGGCAAACTCGCCCAAGCGGCGACCCGCGGCGACGGCAGCGTCGGCGAAGATGTGACCGCAAACGTCCGCCACATCGCCGATATCCCGCAGGAGCTGAAAGGCGCCGCGCCCGACGTTTTCGAGATTCGCGGCGAAGTCTATATGGCGAAGGCCGATTTCACGGCGCTCAACGAGCGACTAATGGAAGAGGGGAGGGCGCTCGCCGCGCAGCGCGAACAGGCGTTCGACCCGGACACCGTCCGCCAGTTCGCCAACCCGCGCAACGCCGCCGCTGGCTCGCTGCGCCAGAAGGACGCGAGCGTCACCGCGTCGCGCCCCTTGCGCTTCCTCGCGCACGGCTGGGGCGAGGTGAGCGCGCTTCCCGCCGACACCCAATTTGATGTGATGAAGGCGATCGAGCGCTGGGGCGTGCCGGTGTCGCCGCTGCTGAAACGCTATGACAGCGTCGCCGAGGTGCTCGCCCATTATGCCGGGATCGAACGCCGCCGCGCCGAGATGGACTATGATATCGACGGTGTCGTCTACAAGGTCGACCGGCTCGACTGGCAGCAAAGGCTGGGCTTCGTCGCCAAGGCGCCGCGCTGGGCGATCGCGCATAAATTCCCTGCAGAACGCGCGCAGACGACCCTCGAAGCCATCGACATTCAGGTCGGCCGCACCGGCAAGCTGACCCCCGTCGGACGGCTCGTCCCCGTCACCGTCGGCGGCGTCGTCGTGTCGAACGTCACGCTCCACAACCGCGACGAGATCGGGAGGCTTGGTGTGCGCCCCGGCGACCGCGTCGTCATCCAGCGCGCCGGCGACGTGATCCCGCAGGTCGTCGAGAATCTCACTCGCGACGAGGACCGCGCGCCGTACGTCTTCCCCGACCATTGCCCCGTCTGCAACAGCGAGGCGGTGGCAGAGGAGGGCGAGGTCGATGTGCGCTGCACCGGCGGCCTCATCTGCAACGCGCAAAAGTTCGAGCGCCTGCGCCATTTCGTCAGCCGCGGCGCGCTCGATATCGAGGGGCTGGGCGAGAAAAGCATCCAGGAATTCCTCGACCTCGGCTGGCTCGACAAGGGGCCCGCCGACATCTTCCGGCTGAAAAGCCACCGCGCCGACCTGCTCGGCCGTGAGGGGTGGAAGGAAAAGTCGGTCGACAACCTGTTCGCCGCGATCGAGGCGAAGCGCGCGCCCGACGCCGCGCGGCTGCTCTTCGGCCTCGGCATCCGTCATGTCGGCGCAGTGACCGCGCGTGACCTGCTGAAGGGGCTCGGTGACATCGCGCGGCTTCCCGAAAAGGCGGCCGAAATCCACGCCTATCTCGAAGGGAATCCGCAGGGCGAGGGCGAATCCGACGGCAAATATACCACGCGCCGCGTCGATGCGTTCAAGGCGATCCTTGAGGTCCGCGCCGACGGCATTGGCATCGCGGTGGCCGAAGCGCTCGCCGATTTCTTCCACGAACCGCACAACCGCGATTTGTGGGACGATCTCCTCTCCGAGGTCGCGCCGCCGCTGTACGTTGTCGAGACGCGTGAGAGCGAAGTGTCGGGCATGACGGTGGTGTTCACTGGCAAGCTGGAGACGATGAGCCGCGACGAAGCCAAGGCGCAGGCCGAAGCGCTCGGGGCAAAGGCTGCAGGTAGCGTCAGCGCGAAGACCGACCTTGTGGTCGCGGGGCCGGGGGCGGGGTCGAAGCTCAAACAGGCGAGTTCGCTTGGCATCCGCGTGATCGATGAGGCCGAATGGGCGGAGATTGTCGCCGCGGCGGGTTAGGGTGATATAGGGGCGTGCGCGCCATCACAGACGGCGCGGCAAAAATGCTGTGAGGGGGCGACATGGCAAAGCGTGACTATCTGGACAATCTGATGCGCGATCTTGAATCGCACACCGAGGTGCGGCGGTTAGGCAGCGGCTGGCTTTCGGGCTTCTTCGGCCTGCTATTCGCGATCGCGGGCTTCTTCATGGTGATCGCACTGCGCTTCCCCGACTGGTTCGCGACGCCGGAACTGGAGATCATCAAGGATTGGGGCGGCTTTCGTGGCGTCGTCCACGTGACGCTGCTCATAAGCTACGGCCTGTCGCTGCTCAGCCTGCTGCTGCGACCCCGCAAAGTACTCGGCCTCACCGCGCTGATGATCGGGCTCGCCGCGATCCTCGTCGGCGGATCGAATGTTCAGCCGCAGGAGACGCGCGACTGGGGCATGTTCTTCGGGCTCGACTTCTTCGTCGTGAACCTGCTCGTCACCGGCTTCATGTTCGCGCCGCTGGAGCGCGCCTTTCCGCACCGCCGCGCGCAGCGCCTGTTCCGCACCGAATGGCGCGAGGATCTTTTCTATTATCTGGTCAGCACGATGTTCGTGCAGGTGCTCGGCTTCCTCGCGCTCGCGCCCTCGACGATCATCAACGAGAATACGAACAGCTGGGACGCGTTCCGCGCCGGCGTCGCGTCGCTGCCATGGCTGGTCCAGTTCGCCATTGTGCTCGTCGCCTCGGACCTCGCGCAATATTGGTATCACCGGCTGTTCCACAAAATCCCCTTCCTGTGGGGTTTCCACGCGATCCACCACAGTGCCAAGTCGATGGACTGGCTCGCCGGGTCGCGGATGCATTTCGTCGAGATCATCCTGCTCCGTTCGATCACCTCGCTGCCGCTCTTCACGCTGGGGTTCAGCCCGTCGGTGATGCAGGCCTATATCGGCTTCGTCTATGTCTGGTCGT
>CAUUIU010000395.1:0-3276 GCA_963545025.1 uncultured Sphingopyxis sp.
TTTATGCTCGACGCTGAACATGTGCATCGAACCGCCCTTGCCGCGCGAAATGCCCGCGGCGCGACCGGTCAGCTCGGCCATGATCACCTTGGGGTCGATGCCGTAGGCAAGCATATGACCATGGTCGCGATAGCCGGTGATGACGCTGTCCTTGTCGCCGTCGAGCGCCGACTGCAGGCCCACCGCGACGGCTTCCTGACCGATGTAAAGGTGACAGAAACCGCCGATCAGGCCGAGACCGTAAAGCTGTCCCGCCTTTTCCTCGAAGCGGCGGATGAGCAGCATCTCGCGGTAGAATTTTTCCAGCTCCGCGGGCGTCGCGTCATAAGGGACGGGATCGCGCGGTTGCTCGCGATTGCTCGCGGCGGCCGGGGTCGATGCAGTCTTTTTCGGCGCGGCGGGTGCGCGCGCGGGAGCTTTGGCCAAGGCGGGTTCCTTTGCAGTTAGCCGTTACGGCAAGCGCTCCCTATAGGAGAGCCGCGCGGCATTTGGCAACGCCCACCATGGACGGGGGCGAGGCCAAGTTACGTATGCAGCAAAGGTGCAGCAAAGCCCTCAGGGCTTTTGCGCAGGCTCCATCGGAATGATCACTTCGTCGGGGTGATAGGCGCCCAGCTTCTCGCGCACATATTCCTCCGCCAGGTCGGGATCGACGCGGCGGCGGTCGAGCAGGTTGACGCGGTTTTGGAGTTCGCTCTGCTTCTTGGTGAGCTCGGTCAGCACGACGCGTTTCTTCTCGACCGACTGGCTGTAATCGCCCCACGCGTAGAGGCCGGTCGGCCCAAAGATGATGTAGCCGATCATCGCCAGCACCGCGATCACCGCGACCGCGGGGCCGACGGCCCGGTTCATCGATTTGCGGAATTTGTGGCGCTGCGTCATTCCGGCCCTTGAATCAGAGTTGATTCGCGGCGTCAAGGCGTCAGGTCACAGTTTTCCGCAGCTTTGCGCTCAACCGAAAATCGACGCGCCCGGATAGCGCGCCATGTCGCCCAGCTCTTCCTCGATGCGGATCAGCTGGTTGTACTTGGCGAGCCGGTCGGAACGCGCGAGGCTGCCGGTCTTGATCTGGCCGCAGTTGGTCGCGACCGCGAGGTCGGCGATCGTCGAATCCTCGGTCTCGCCCGAACGGTGCGACATCACCGCAGTGTAGCGCGCACGGTGCGCCATATCGACGGCGTCGAGCGTTTCGCTCAGCGTACCGATCTGGTTGACCTTGACGAGCAGCGAGTTGGCGAGGCCGTCCTTGATCCCCTGTTCGAGGCGCAGCGGGTTGGTGACGAACAAATCGTCGCCGACAAGCTGGCACTTGTCACCGACAAGGTCGGTGAGCGCCTTCCAGCCCACAAAATCATCTTCGCTCATCCCGTCCTCGATCGACTTGATCGGATAGTCCTTGACGAGCGCGGCAAGATATTCGGCCATCTGCTCGGGGCTCAGCGAAAGCCCTTCGCCGCTGATCTCATATTTGCCGTTCTTGAAGAATTCGGTCGCGGCGCAATCGAGCGCGAGCACGACATCGGTGCCGAGCTTGAAGCCCGCCTGATCGACCGAGGCGGCGATGAAGTCCAATGCGGCGCGCGTCGAGGCGAGGTTCGGGGCGAAGCCGCCCTCGTCGCCGACCGCGGTCGCGAGGCCCTTGGCCGACAGGCCCTTCTTCAGCGTGTGAAAAATCTCGCTGCCCCAGCGCACGGCTTCGGCGATGCTGCCCGCACCGACGGGCATGATCATGAATTCCTGCACGTCGATCGGATTGTCGGCATGTTCGCCGCCGTTGATGATGTTCATCATCGGCACGGGCAAGGTGCGCGCCGAAACGCCGCCGACGTAGCGATAGAGCGGCAGGCCGCGCGCGTCGGCCGCAGCCTTCGCCGCGGCGAGGCTGACGCCGAGGATCGCATTCGCGCCGAGGCGGCTCTTGTTCGGCGTGCCGTCGAGGTCGATCATCGCCTGGTCGAGTTCGCGCTGATCCTCTGCATCGAGGCCGATCAGCGTATC
Source organism: uncultured Sphingopyxis sp. (assembly GCA_963545025.1). Taxonomy (GTDB): domain Bacteria; phylum Pseudomonadota; class Alphaproteobacteria; order Sphingomonadales; family Sphingomonadaceae; genus Sphingopyxis. Next base: position 1,999 of record CAUUIU010000395.1, read on the forward strand.
GGCGATCTCGCCGTTCACCGCCGCAACCGCCTTGATCACGCCCTTGCCCAGGTAACGCGCCTTGTCGCCATCGCGCAGTTCGACCGCTTCATGCGCCCCGGTCGAGGCGCCCGAGGGGACCGCGGCGCGGCCGAAACTGCCGTCCTCCAGCAGCACATCGACTTCGACGGTGGGGTTGCCGCGGCTGTCGAGAATTTCGCGGCCGTGGATGTCGATGATGGCGGTCATGGAGATTTGTCCTGCTGTCGGCCATGCGATGGGCCGGTTGGGAAAGGCGCCCGCCTGTTATCGAGGGGGCGCGATAAGCGCAATAATGCATAGGAATTTTGCAGGCCTATGGAACCATTCGGTGCGCCTTGCTATATATTATGGCAGGACCAAAAAGGACGCAGCCGGCAACATCGCCGCCGGTGCAGCGCCCGGATAAAGAAGAGGACGAACCGATGGCCAAAGCCGCTACTCCCGCGACGAAGAAAGCCGCTGCTCCCCGCCCCAAGGCGCCCGCGAAACCCGCGGCGGTCAAGGCCGCTCCGGCGCGCAAGCCCGCCAGTGTGAAGGCGGCAAAGGACCATCCGATCCGCGATCAACTCGCCGCGACGCGCGACACGATCAAGAGCGAAGCCGGCAAGAAGGCCGCGTCGCTGAAGGAAGAAGCGGCGGCGCTGAAGAACCAGGCCTCGACCAAGGCGCGCGACGCCGCGACCAAGGGCAAGGACAAGGCCGCCGAAGCCGTCGGCAGCCTCGCCAAGCTTCTCGAAGACAGCGCAGGCACCGTCGATACCAAATTCGGCAAGCAATATGGCGACTATGCCCGCTCGGCGGCTTCGACCGTCGCCGGTCTTGCGACGACGCTCGACAAGAAGGATCTCGACGAGCTCGCCGCCTCGACGCGCGACATGGTCAAGAAGAATCCGGCGATCGCCGTCGGTGCCGCCACCGTGATCGGCTTCGTGCTGGCCCGGATGCTCAAGGGCTCGAACAACAACTGATCCCTGACCGTCATCCCAGATGTCATCCGCACAATCTGAACCCCCTGCCCCGTCCGCCGTTTCGGCCGAACAGGCTGCGCTTGATCGCGTAAGCCACGGCTATGCGCCGGACGGGCGCGCGGAGGCGCCGCCGCCCGTTCCGCTCGAAAAGATCGTCGGCGATGTCGTCGACAATGTCACCGCGACGGTCAGGGCGGAGCTCGAATTGATCGAGGCGCGCGGCCAGCTCGCGTGGCACGGCGCTGTCTCTTATACACATCTGACGCTGCCGACGAAGCTAGAAGTGTAG
>CAUUIU010000396.1:0-3269 GCA_963545025.1 uncultured Sphingopyxis sp.
CGCATGAACGGCGCGCTCGACGTCGCCTTGTCGAGCTTGCCCATCTCGTTCTGCAGGATGTTGAGCAGGTCGGAGAGAAGATAGGGGATCGGCGAGTCGACCGTGAGCTTGGTCATGCCTTCGGCCATGCGATTCTTCTGCCGTGCCTGCAGCAGACATTTGGCGAGCACGTCGCAATCGCTCTGCCGGTCCTTGCCTTCGCTGGTGACGAAGACTTCGCAATGCTCCTCGAAGTTCATCAGCCAATAGGGCATCGCCAGATTGTCGACGTCGAACAGCGCGCCGGTTCCCTTGAACGCCGCCGAATATTCGCCGTGCGGGTCGATCATCAGAATGTGACCCTGCGGCGCGAGTTCGCAGATCTTGTGGAGGATCAGTGCGGCGCTGGTCGATTTACCGGTACCCGTCGACCCGAGCAGGGCGAAATGCTTGCCGAGCATCGCATCGATATAGAGCGATCCGCGAATATCCTTGGTCGGATAGACGGTTCCGATTTCGACATGCGCGCGTTCGTCGGCGGCGTAGATTTGCTTGAGGTCGTTGCTGGTCGCAGCGAACACCTGACTGCCAGGGATCGGGTAGCGCGTGACACCGCGGCGGAAATTGTGAATGCGACCGGTGATCTTTTCCTCGTCGCCTTCGCCAAGAAAGTCGATTGTCGCGACGATCAGCCCTTCGCCGCGGGCGTGAAGCTGCTGGTCGCGGATGCTGGCGACGAGCCAGACATTGCCGACCCGAACCTTGACCTGCGCGCCGACCTGGCCCGCCATGGCGACCGCCGCGTCGGGCGAAGACGACAATTGACCGATCGTCGCGGCATCGATCAGGATGCGCGAATCCGAGCCCGAAATATCGGTCACTTCGCCGATCAGCAGGTCGTCGCGATGATGATTGGCCGCCGGCGCCAACGCCGCCGCCATACCGCCGCCGGCGAGCCGGACGTGCTGTGCTGCCGTCGAATCCCCGGCAGGAAACCCGCCACCTTGCATATCCATAGTGCCCCGCCTCGATTGTGGTCCCGGAGCGGGTATCGCAGACGAGGGTAAATAGGCTGTGAACTTTGGTCTAACGGCGGCGGAAAATAGCCGATGCGGCGTATCCGAGCAGCAGCGAGAGCGCGACCGCGCTGAGGCCATAGAGGAAACCGTGTCGCTGCGCCGCAAGCGCGACGAAGCGTTCGAAGCCCGCCTTGCGGATCTGGACGTCGCGCGCCGCCACGGCGATCACGCGGCCGCGGCTTATCAGGTAGGTTTCGGCGCGATAGGTGCCCACGGGCACGCGCGCTGGAACGGGAATACGCGCGCGATAGAGCACACCCTCGGTGATCTCGACCGCCGCCGGATTTTGGTAGAAGAGCCCCATGCGGCCATAAAGATCGATCAGCCCATTCTCGAAGCGTTCGAGCGTCCGCGCTTCCGAAAAGCCCGTCGGCGACATCGACAGATTGTCGAGACCGAGTTCGAAGATTGCGGCGGTGCGCTCGTCGACCAGCTTGTCGATCGGGCGCGACGAGCCGATCGCATAAAATCCCGGCGAGGTGCGCAGGCGGATGCTGTTCGCATTGACCCAGATGCCCGCGACCCGTCGCTTTTCGCGCAGGATGATCGGGCGTACAGGGCCTTTCAGCACGACGACGATATCGGCGCGCTGGTCGGGCAGGCGCTGGCCGGGATAGAGGATTGCGCCGAACAGCAGCAGTTCCTCGCCCGTAAAGCTGTACTGGATGTCGATCGCGCGGCTGGACACGTCGGGAACCAGCCGCGGGTCCGCTGCAGTGGCAGGTGCCGACAGCAGCAGCGCGAGGCCTAGGATCAAGGCGCGCAGCGCGGTCATTGCACGGTGTAGATTTCTTCGGGGCGGATGAAGAGGTCGACCGCCATGCGCGCCGCGACGAGCAGTACGATGACCGACAAGGCCATGCGCAGATATTCGGGTTTCACCCTTTGCGCAAAACGCGCGCCGATCTGCGCGCCCGTCACGCTGCCGAGCAACAGCAGCCCCGCAAGCACGATATCGACCGCACCGGTCGTCATCGCATGAACCATCGTCGTCGCGATCGTCACGAACAATATCTGGAACAGCGAGGTGCCGACGACGACCTGCGTCCCCATGCCGAGCAGATAGAGCATCGCGGGAACCATGATGAAACCGCCGCCGACGCCGAGCAGCATCGTCAGCACACCCACCGCCATCCCCAGAATCAGAGGCGCCAGCGGCGAGATGTACAGGCCCGAACGATAGAAGCGCCAGCGCAGCGGCAGGTTGGCGACCATCGGGTGATGACGCCGCTTGCGCGCCGGTGCCGGCAGGCCGGCACGCATGTTGCGGAGCGCGCCCAGCGCCTCGCGCGCCATGATGCCGCCGACCGAGCCGAGCAGCACGACATACAGAATGTTGATCGTCGTATCGATCTGGCCCCAGGCGGTCAGAAGCTCGAACAACCCCGCACCGATCAGCGACCCGAGAAGGCCACCGACGATCAGCACGCCCCCCATCCGCAGATCGACCCCGTCGCGCTCGAAATGCGCGAGCGCTCCCGACACGCTGGCGCCCGTCACCTGCGTCGCCGCCGACGCCGCCGCCACGGTCGGCGGAATGCCGTAAAAAATCAGCAGCGGAGTGGTCAGAAACCCGCCGCCGACGCCGAACATGCCTGACAAAAAGCCGACCCCGCCGCCCAGCAAGATGATGACCAGCGCGTTGACCGACAGGTTGGCGACAGGAAGGTAAAGATCCAAGGGTCAGAACCTGTGAATTGCGGGTTCGAGGCGCCGAAATGGCGAAGATATCGCCTTCGCGTGGCCGCAGCGGATGGTGGTTTCATCTGCAAGGCCGCGCGGAGGCGATATCTTCGCCATTTCGGCGTCCCTTCGGGATTTGACCGATTTTGTCCATGGCTGCGTCAGCGAGCCTTGGAATATATTCATATGCCTTCGCCCCGCTTCCTTGCCCTGAACAAAATCACTTCAAACCTCGAACCCGCAATTTACAGGTTCTGACCCTAGGCCCCGAATGCGTCTGCGGCGCGCGAAAGGCGCCGAGTCCCATGACCCTAGAGCATTTTTTCAAGGTGGGGAATCGGCTGCGGCGGCTAAATTTCAACCGGTTCAAAAGTCGGTGGCGACCGTCAGCGCGAGCCCGCTTTCGGGACGCGCGTCGCCTGCGATCCGGTGGCGCCAATCGAGCGCGACGCGGCTTCCCTCGCCCACCTGCGGAGCCTCATCATGAGCCGCGGACCGACATCGACGCGCGCCGCCCCGGGCCTGTCT
>CAUUIU010000397.1:0-3253 GCA_963545025.1 uncultured Sphingopyxis sp.
GGACGGTCGCGGCTGAACAGATTGTTCGACCCGCAGTCGGAAAGCGTCGTCGCGAGAATCGAGGCGGCAACAATGGCGGTGGTCCGGTTCACTCAAATATACTCCCAATGCGCCCCGTTTACTCGGCGGACGGCTTGCCGTCCGCGGCTGGGGCCTTTTCGCCCAAGAGCAGCGCGCGCGCAACCAGCAAAAGCACGCCGATCGTGATACACGCATCGGCGACGTTGAAGATCATGAAGGGGCGGAAGGTGCCGATGTGGAGGTCGGCATAGTCGACGACATAGCCCAGCCGCACGCGGTCGACGATGTTGCCGAGCGCGCCGCCGAGGATCATCGCGAGCGCGATGACGTCGCCCTTCGCCTTTTCGCGGGTCATCCAGATGCCGACCGCGAGCGCGACCGCGGCGGTCACCGCGACGAGAATCCAGCGCGTCGTCGGCGACTGGTCGGCGAACATCGACAGCGAAATGCCGTAATTCTGCGCCCAGGTCAGGTTGAAGAAAGAGGTGATCTCGATCTCGCCACCCGGCTTGGTCGCGAGCGACAGCGGGACCGTGACGATCCATTTGGCGAGCTGGTCGAGAATGAAGGCGACGGCCGCGATCAACAGGCCGAAGCCGAGGTGCGGCGAACGAGTGCTGCTCATGCTGCGTCCAATACCGTGTCGCAGCGATTGCACAAGGCGCCGTCGGTCTCGACCTCGGGCAGGTGGCGCCAGCAGCGGCCGCATTTGTGGTCGGTGGTGGGGGTGACAGCGATCTCACCTTCCGGTCCGTCCTGACGGACCGCGCCGGTGATAAACACTTCGGCCAGCTCGGCGTCGGTACCATCGTTCGGTGCGACGAAGCCCTTGCCCATGACGACCTCAGCTTCGAGACTGGATCGGACGATCTTGTCGCGCCGGAGCGGCTCGATTGCTTCGGTCACTTTGGTTCGGGCGTTGCGAATGCGTTCCCATTTTCGCTCGATGTTGTTCAGGCCGGCAATATCGCGCGACCCGACATCACTTTCAGGAAGGGTAGGGAGAGTGGGCCATTCGAGCAGATGCACGCTGCCCGCGTCGGGATAGCGCGTGCCCCACACTTCCTCGGCGGTGAACACCAGCACCGGGGTCGCATAGCGCACGAGCGCGTGGAACAGGGTGTCGAGCACGCTGCGGTAGGCGCGGCGCGTGTCGGTCCCGAGCGGCGCGGCGGGGCCGAGGTCGCAGTAGAGGACATCCTTGCGGATATCGAAATAGAAGGCCGACAGATCCTCGTTGCAGAAATCGGCGAGCAGGCGCGTGTAGCCGTTGAAGTCGAAATCATCGACCGCCTGGTGCATCTTCGCATCGAGGTCGGCGAGCAGGCTGAGCATGTAACGCTCCAGCTCGGGCATTGCCGAAACGTCGGTGATGCGCTCCTCTTCGCTGAAGCCGTCGAGTGCGCCGAGCAGGTAGCGGAAGGTGTTGCGCAGCTTGCGATACTGGTCGGCGACGCCTTTCAGGATCTCGTCGCCGATGCGGTGGTCTTCGGTGAAATCGACGCTCAGCGCCCACAGGCGGATGATGTCGGCGCCGTTGGTTTCCATCACCTTGACGGGATCGGTCGTGTTGCCGAGCGACTTCGACTGTTTGAAGCCCTTGCTGTCCATCGTGAAGCCGTGGGTCAACACCGCCTTGTACGGCGCCTGTCCGCGCGTGCCGCAGCTTTCGAGCAGCGACGACTGGAACCAGCCGCGATGCTGGTCGCTGCCTTCGAGATAGAGGTCGGCGCTGTGCGTGCCGCCGTCGTGGCGGACGAGTGCGGGCCAGCGGCCGCTTTCGAGCACGAAGACGTGGGTGCAGCCCGAATCGAACCACACGTCGAGAATGTCGACGACGCGTTCGTAATCGGCGGCGTCATAGGCGTTGCCCAGATATTCCTGCGCGCGCGCGTCGTTCCATGCGTCGACGCCGCCCTCGCGAACGGCTGCGACGATGCGGTCGTTGACGATCGGGTCGTTCAGATAATGGCCGGTCTTGCGGTCGACGAAGAGCGTGATCGGCACGCCCCAGGCGCGCTGGCGGCTGAGCACCCAGTCGGGGCGGTCCTTGACCATGCTGCCGATGCGGTTGCGGCCCTTTTCGGGGACGAAGCGCGTGCGCTCGATCGCGTGCATCGCGGCCTGCCGCAGCGTCGGAGCGGCGCAGAGATCCTCTTCGGCGGGGTTGATCGCGCCGCCTTCCGACTCCCAGCGCTGCTCGCGCGGCGCCTTGGGCTCGATGTGCGTCATCACCTTATCCATCGGCACGAACCATTGCGGGGTGCAGCGATAGATGACCTTGGCTTTCGAGCGCCAGCTGTGCGGATAGCTGTGCTTATAGTCCGCCGAAGCGGCGAGGAGGCCGCCGGCGTCGCGCAGGTCGGTGCAGATCGGGCCGTCGGGGGCGTTGAACTTGGCGTTGATCACCGAGCCTTGGCCGCCGAGCCAGCCCCAGTCTTCACGATATTTGCCGTCGCCCTCGACCGCGAACACGGGGTCGATGCCGTTCGCCTTGCACAGGTCGAAGTCGTCCTCGCCATGGTCGGGCGACATATGGACGAGCCCGGTGCCGCTGTCGGTCGTGACGAAATCGCCGGCAAGGAAGGGGCGCGGGCGCGCGAAAAAGCCGCCGAGCGCGTGCATCGGGTGGCGGGCGGTGCGGCCTGCAAGCTCGCTTCCCTTGAACCGGTGAACAACATCGCCGCCGCCGATGGCAACGGTGCCCGGCACTGGAGGCATCCAACGCTTTTGAGTATCTTCGACTAGATCGGCAGCGACAATGTAGCCGTAGCCGCCTTCGCGGATGAGTGCGTATTCGACGTCAGAGCCGTATGCGAGAGCCTGATTGACCGGAATTGTCCAAGGCGTCGTGGTCCAGATGACGGCGAAAGCCTTTTCGACAAACTCCGGAAACGGATTCTCGACGATCTCGAACGCCACATCGATCTGGGTCGAGACGATATCCTCATATTCGATCTCGGCCTCGGCGAGCGCGGTCTTTTCGACCGGCGACCACATCACCGGCTTGGCGCCGCGATAGAGCATGTCGTTCGCGGCGAATTTGAGCAGCTCGCGCACGATGGTGGCTTCGGCCTCATAATCCATCGTGAGGTACGGATGGTCCCAGTCGCCGCCGATGCCGAGGCGCTTCAGCTGCTCGCGCTGGGTGTCGACCCAATGCTGCGCATAGGCGCGGCATTCGGCGCGGAATTCCTCGACCGGAACCTCGTCCTTGTTGAGCTTTTTCTTG
>CAUUIU010000398.1:0-3240 GCA_963545025.1 uncultured Sphingopyxis sp.
GATCGCTCAGTGTCTCGTGGGCTCGGAGATGTGTATAAGAGACAGGGCAAGATCAAGGAAGTGGCGCGCATCGACCTGACCGCGCCGCTCCCGCAGCGCTGATCCGCCGCAACGCTAGTCGATGTTGAACGACACCCCCTGCGCCAGCGGCAGCGCGTCCGAATAATTCAGAGTGTTCGTCGCGCGCCGCATATAGGCCTTCCAGCTGTCCGACCCCGACTCGCGCCCGCCCCCGGTTTCCTTCTCGCCGCCGAACGCGCCGCCGATCTCGGCCCCCGAGGTGCCCAGATTGACGTTGGCGATGCCGCAATCGCTCGCGACCAGAAAGCGCTCGGCCTCGCGCATGTCGGTGGTGAAGATCGCCGACGACAGGCCGGCGGCGACGTCGTTGTGGAGGTCGATCACGGCGTCGAGGTCATAATAGCGCATGACATAGAGGATCGGCGCGAACGTCTCTTCGAGCACCGGTCCGACCTGCCCCGGCATCTCGACGAGCGCGGGTTTCACATAGAAGCTTTCGCCTTCGCCGATCCGTTCGCCGCCATGCACGACGCCGCCTGCCGCCTTGGCCGCCGCGAGCGCTTCCCGCATCATCTCATGCGCCGCGCGGTCGATCAGCGGCCCGACAAGCACCTCGCCTTCGAGCGGATTGCCGACGCCGACGCTGGCATAGGCGGCCTTCAGTCTGGCGACGAAGCCGTCATAGATGCTGTCGTGCAGGAACAGGCGCCGCGTCGTCGTGCAACGCTGCCCGGCGGTCCCCATCGCGCCGAACGCGACCCCGCGCAGCGCGAGATCGAGGTCGGCCGAAGGCGCGACGATCACCCCATTGTTACCGCCAAGCTCGAGGATTGCGCGCGCGAAACGCTGCGCCAGGCGCGGCGCAACCGCGCGGCCCATGCGCGTCGAGCCGGTCGCCGACACGAGCGCCACGCGCCTGTCGTCGACCAGCGCCTCGCCCGCCTCGCGTCCGCCGATCAGCAGCTGCGCCAGCCCCTCGGGCGCATCGCCGAAGCGCGCCAGCGCGCGTTCGAAAATCGCCTGCGTCGCCAATGCCGTGAGCGGCGTCTTTTCCGACGGCTTCCACACCACGCTGTTGCCGCATACCAGCGCAAGCGCGGCGTTCCACGCCCACACCGCGACCGGGAAATTGAACGCCGAAATCACGCCAACCGCGCCAAGCGGATGCCAGACCTCCATCATCCGGTGCCCCGGCCGTTCGGTCGCGATGGTGAGGCCGTAGAGTTGGCGCGAGAGGCCAACGGCGAAATCGCAGATGTCGATCATCTCCTGCACCTCGCCCGCGCCCTCGGACGGGATCTTGCCCGCCTCGATCGTCACCAGCTTGGCCAGATCGTCCTTCGCGGCGCGCAGTTCCTCGCCCCACAATCGCACCAGTTCGCCGCGGCGCGGCGCGGGCACATTGCGCCAGGCGCGGAACGCCGTCGCCGCCTTGCCCAGCGCCTCGTCGGTCGCCGCGGCATCGACGACCTGCACCATGCCCAGCTGTTCGCCGGTCAGCGGCGTCACCGACGGCATAGAGCCCTCGGTCCACAGCGCGCGATCGACGCCCAGCCTGTCGAGCAGTTCGCCCGTCTCCCGGCCCAAATGAACCATAGTCTGTCCCTTCATAAACGCCCTCGCGCCTTGCAACTTGTGGCCCGCGGATTATCGCTTGGCGGGAACAAAGCAAACCGAAAGCGGGAGAGTCGCCTGTGTCGTCCGAATTGCCCCCCAGCGAACCCCTGATTCCCGTTCCTGCCGACGCCGCCGCGAACACCCATTGCTCCGCCGCCGATTATGACCGGCTCTATGCGCAGAGCATTTCCGATCCAGACGCTTTCTGGGCCGAACAGGCCAAGCGCATCGACTGGATCGTGCCGCCGACCAAGATCGCCGGCTGGTCCTACGACCCCGTCGATATCAAATGGTATGAGGATGGTGTCCTCAACCTCTGCCACAACGCCGTCGACCGCCATGTCGCCGCAGGCAACGGCGATCGTACTGCGATCATCTTCGAGCCTGACGCGCCCAACGGCGAAACGCGGACGATCAACTACGCCGCGCTGCTCGCTGACGTTGTTCGCTTTGCGAACACGCTGAAAAAACTCGGCGTCCGGAAGGGCGACCGCGTGACCATCTATATGCCGATGATCCCCGAAGGCGCGGTCGCGATGCTCGCTTGCGCCCGGATCGGTGCGGTGCACAGCGTCGTCTTCGGCGGCTTCTCGCCCGAGGCGATCCACGGCCGCATCGAGGATTGCGGCAGCGACTGGGTGATCTGTGCCGACGAGGGCCTCCGCGGCGGCAAGGTCGTTCCGCTCAAGGCCAATGTCGATAAGGCGCTCGAACGGGTCGATGTCAAAGCCGTGCTCGTCATCGCGCACACCGGCGGCGACGTCGCGATGAAGGAAGGCCGCGATCACTGGTACGATGCGCTGTCGGCCGATGTCGGCGCCGAATGCGCGTGCGAACCGATGAGCGCCGAAGATCCGCTCTTCATCCTCTACACCTCGGGATCGACCGGCAAGCCCAAGGGCGTGCTCCACACCGTCGGTGGCTATTCGGTCTGGACCGCGGCGACCTTCTGGTACGGTTTCGACTATCGCCCCGGCGAGATCTTCTGGTGCACCGCGGACATCGGCTGGGTCACCGGCCACAGCTACGTCGTCTATGGCCCGCTCCAGAATGGCGCGACCACTTTGATGTTCGAGGGTGTGCCCAACTATCCCGATCACGACCGCTTCTGGCAGGTCGTCGACAAGCATGGCGTGAACATCCTCTATACCGCGCCGACCGCGATCCGTGCGCTGATGCGCGAGGGCGATGAGTATGTGACGCGACATGACCTGTCCTCGATTCGCCTGCTCGGCAGCGTCGGCGAACCGATCAATCCCGAGGCATGGCGCTGGTATCATCAGATCGTCGGCAAGGGCCGCGTGCCGGTCATCGACACCTGGTGGCAGACCGAGACCGGCGGCATCATGATCACCACCCTGCCCGGCGCACATGCGATGCAGCCGGGCAGCGCGGGCAAGCCCTTCTTCGGCATCCGCCCCGAGCTTGTCGATGCCGAGGGCAACAAGCTCGTCTGCGAACAGACCGGCGGCGCAGCCGAGGGCAATCTTTGCATCACGCATAGCTGGCCGGGACAGGCGCGCACGATCTACGGCGACCATGCCCGTTTCGCCGAAACCTATTTCTCCACCTATAAGGGCAAATATTTCACCGGCGACGGCT
>CAUUIU010000399.1:0-3231 GCA_963545025.1 uncultured Sphingopyxis sp.
ACACTTCTAGCTTCGTCGGCAGCGTCAGATGTGTATAAGAGACAGAGTCCGGCCTATCTGGAACAGCACGGAACGCCGAAACATCCGCTCGAACTCTCGGGCCATCGGCTGATCGGTTACGGCCACCGCCAGCGCGCGATGCCGCTGCATTTTCACCGCAAGGGCGAGGAGGCAACGGTGCTGCCGACGGGGCCGCTGTTCGCGAACAATGGCGATATCGCGGTGCCGCTGATCGTCGCGGGCGTCGGGATCGCGGTGCTGCCCGACTTCATCGCCTCCGACGAGCTGGCGTCGGGCGCGGTGGTGCCGATCCTTGCCGACTGGTCGCTGCCGCAGTCGCACCTGCATCTGCTGTCGCCGCCGTCGCGCTTGCGCCCCGCGCGCGTGCGAGCGCTGTCGGACCATCTGGTCGATACGCTGAAGATCAGCTGCACCGGCGCGCACGAGCGATATATGGCGCAGCGCACCGCCTGAAACCCAACGCTCGATCCACCCCGGATTCGCCGCGACTCGTTGATTCCTGCGGGTTAAATCAAAATTAACCTTTTCCCTTCATTAGTTTCGTGGTTAATGTTCCGGCAGTCCTGCAAACGGGGGTTTGGTCGGTGACATCCTTGATGGTCATGCGATCGGTTCGCGGGATCATCGTGGGAAAAAGGGGTGCCCAATGCGCGTACTGCTGATCGAGGACGAGCCGACGACCGCGAAAGCGATCGATACGATGCTCACGACCGAAGGCTTCAATGTCTACACCACCGATCTCGGTGAGGAAGGCTTGGACCTCGGGAAACTCTATGATTACGACATCATCCTGCTCGACCTGAATCTGCCCGACATGCACGGATACGACGTGCTGAAAAAGCTCCGCACCGCCAAGGTGCAGACGCCGGTGCTGATCCTGTCGGGCATTTCGGAAATGGATTCGAAGGTGCGCTCGTTCGGCTTTGGCGCCGACGATTATGTCACCAAGCCGTTCCACCGCGACGAGCTGGTTGCTCGCATTCATGCGGTCGTCCGGCGGTCGAAGGGCCACAGCCAGAGCGTCATCAAGACGGGCAAGCTGGCGGTCAATCTGGATACCAAGACGGTCGAGGTCGACACAACCCGCGTGCATCTGACCGGCAAGGAATATCAGATGCTCGAGCTGCTCTCGCTCCGCAAGGGCACGACGCTCACCAAGGAAATGTTCCTGAACCACCTGTATGGCGGCATGGACGAGCCCGAACTCAAGATCATCGACGTCTTCATCTGCAAGCTGCGCAAGAAGCTGGCGCTCGCCTGCGGCGGCGAGAATTACATCGAGACCGTCTGGGGTCGCGGCTATGTGCTGCGCGACATCGACGACGAGGGTAACGAGGTGCGCCGCGTCGCCTGACGCCGCGCTGGACTGACAAGTTAACCGGGGGATCCGGCGCGGAGCGATCCGCGCCGTTTTCCTTTGGAGAGCCGCGCTAGCGCAGCTCCTTGCGGATCATCAGCTTCAACCCCGACCAGACCGCATCGACTGCGCAAACCTTCACGTCTACCCAGCCCATCGGCAGGCAGATGTCGCGGATGACATCCTCGGTGATGTCGGTGGGGACTTTCGACGCCCTTTTGGGCCAGCTGACCCAGACGAAGCCGGCCGGGTCGATCAGCGGACGCAGTTCGGCGAGCAGCGTTTCGAGTTCGGCGCGTTCGGTGGTGAAGATATGCGCGGCTTGCAGCCCAGCCTCGGGCGCGTCGCGCTCGTCGAGGATAATCTCGCCGATCTCCGCGCGCGCGCCGTCTGGCATGGCGTGGAACCACGCGCGCATTCCGTCCTTCAGCGACAGCTTCTTTGCGAGCGGCGTGCCCGAATAGCCCGCGGTCATAGCCGCGCGATCAGCGCCTGCGCGGCCGCCGGGTTGCGGATCTTGGCGCCGGCAATGAAGAAGAGGAAGACGTCGCGGCCGCCCTTGGCCCAATCCTTCGCTTGGGCAGCCCATTTATCCAGTCCCACGTTGTCGTAGCCGGTCTCGACATCCTCCTGCGACCGTTGGAGGCGGGCATAGGTGAAATCTGCGGTCTGCTCGTCGATGCAGGGAAATTCATCGCTGTCGGCATAGACGACCGCCATATTGCGCTCGCGCAGCATTTCGATGAAGGCCGGATCGCGAAAGCTTTCGTGCCGGACCTCAATCGCGTGGCGGAGCGACAGGCCGTCCTGGCTGTCGGGGAGCAGGTCGAGGAAGCCGGCGAAGTCGTCGCGGTCGAATTTCTTTGTCGCCATGAACTGCCAATGGATCGGGCCGAGACGGTCGCCTAGCCGCGTCAGCCCTTGCGTGAGGAATTTCTCGATCGACGCCGCGCCCTCGGCGAGCACCTTGCGGTTCGTCGTGAAGCGCGAGGCCTTGACGCTGAACTTGAACCCATCGGGGGCCGAGGCCGCCCAATTGGCGAAACTCTCCGGCTTCTGGCTGCCGTAATAGGTGCCGTTGATTTCGATCCCGGTCAGGTGCTGCGCGGCGTACTCAAGCTCGCGCTTCTGCGCGAGACCGGCGGGATAGAAGGGGCCGCGCCACGGCTCGAAGGTCCAGCCGCCCACTCCGACATAGATGCTCATCGGCCCCTCACTTTCCGGAAGATACTATGCGAGCGCCGCGTCGGCCCCCATCAGGTTCGGGAAGAAACCTTCATGCGCCTCGCGAAGTTCGGCCAGCGTCACCTGATGGTCGCTGCCCTCCAGTTCGAAGACGATACGGTCCTTGATCGTGCGGCCGACCGGATCGACCGGCACGTCGGCGCGGCCGGCGGCGTCGAGGAAGTCGGCGAGGCAGGTGTCGCAGACGGTGACGAGATAGAGGCCCTGGTCCTCGCCGAAGAAGCTTTCGGCGATGCCGAAGGGCTGTTCTTCGCTGACCAGCACGCCGATGTTCGACTTTAGTGCCATTTCAGCGAGCGTCACTGCGAGGCCGCCGTCGGAGACGTCGTGGCAGGCCGTGATCCAGCCGGCATTGATCGCGCCGCGGATGAAGTCGCCGGTGCGCTTTTCACAGCGCAGGTTGACCTGCGGCGGCGGGCCTTCTTCGCGGCCGTGGATTTCGCGCAGCCACACCGACTGGCCGAGGTGGCCGGCGCGTTCGCCGACCGCGAGCACGATATCGCCGGTGCGTTTGAAGCCGATGCCGACTGCTTTGTTCAGATCCTCGATCACCCCGACGCCGCCGATCGCGGGGGTCGGCAGGATCGCGCTGCCGCCGCCGGTCGCCT
>CAUUIU010000400.1:0-3230 GCA_963545025.1 uncultured Sphingopyxis sp.
GATCGCTCAGTGTCTCGTGGGCTCGGAGATGTGTATAAGAGACAGGTCGGGGGTCTTGCCCATCATCAGCTTGGCGTCGTCGCCGACCGCCTTGACCCGCTTGATCCCGTTGATCGTCTCGACCGCGACGACCGAAGGCTCGTTGAGCACGATGCCCTTGCCGCGCACATAGACCACCGTGTTGGCGGTGCCGAGGTCGATAGCCATGTCTTGGGAATTGAATTTGAACCAGCGGGAAAAGAAGGACATCGATACTGCTTCCTGTCATCGACAGCGCGGCGTCCGAACGGGCCGCACCACCGTCGTCAAAATATTGTGCGTTCCCGTGCCGACAACAGGACCAAATCTGGGGGAGATTCCGGCTCTGCCGAGGTCGGCTGGCTGGACAGGAAGATCAGGCTGTGCGGGTGGGTCGCGATTTGCGTCCGACTGCGCTAGGAGAGGCCCCATGTCAATACGTCGCCTGCCCGAAATGCTCGTAAATCGGATCGCAGCCGGTGAAGTGGTCGAAAGACCCGCCGCAGCGCTCAAAGAACTGGTTGAAAACGCCATCGACGCCGGTGCGACTCGCATTTCGGTGCGAATCGCCGAGGGCGGAATATCGCGGCTCGAGGTCGAGGACGACGGTTGCGGAATGACCGCCGCCGACATGGCGCTCGCGCTCGAACGCCATGCGACATCGAAGCTGCCCGACGATGCGATCGAGGATGTCGCGACGCTCGGTTTTCGTGGCGAGGCGCTGCCTTCGATCGCAAGCGTCGCACGGCTGACGCTCGAAAGCCGGGTGGCGGAGGGCGACGGCTGGCGGCGCGTGGTCGACAATGGCGCGGTGATCGCCGAAGGTCCGGCGGCGCTGGCCAAGGGCACGCGCGTCGTCGTCGAGGATCTGTTCGCGCGCGTCCCCGCGCGCCGCAAATTTCTCCGCAGCGGGCGCAGCGAATATGCCGCCTGCCTCGACGTCGTGAAGCGGCTCGCGATGGCGCGGCCCGACGTCGGTTTCACCGTCGAACATGATGGGCGCCGCGTCCTTGATGTGCAGGGTGGGCAAGACCAGCTCTCGCGCGTCGCGGCGCTGACCCAGCGCGAGCTTGCCGCGAACAGCATCGGGGTCGATCTCGACCGCGGTGGGGTGCATCTGGGCGGCGTGATCAGCCTGCCGACCTACAATCGCGGCATCGCCGACCATCAATATCTCTTCGTCAACGGGCGGCCGGTGAAGGACCGGCTGCTCGTCGGCGCGCTGCGCGGCGCCTATGCCGACCTGCTCGCGCGCGATCGTCACCCCGTCGTAGCATTGTTCCTTGATGTCCCAACCAGCGAGGTCGATGTGAACGTCCATCCGGCCAAGACCGAGGTGCGCTTTCGCGACCCGCAGCTCATTCGCGGGATGATCGTCGGAGGCCTCCGCCGCGCGCTCGACGAGCATGGTTTCCGCAGCGTCCAGCGCCCGGCCGAGGCGGCGCTTGCAGCATGGCAGCAGGAACCCGTTGCCCCCGCACCGCCCGCTCCGACGCTGTTCGCCTCGCACCTGCCGTTCCCGCACGCGCCCGCGGCGCATCTGTTCGGTGCCGACGACGCCGCAACGCTGGCGCTGCTGCACGACCGCGTCGTCGATTTCGCTCCGGCGCGCGACGCGCTGCCGATGGGCCGCGCCGAACCTGCGACCGCGCCGGTTCCCGGGGCCGAGGCGCATCCGCTCGGCATCGCGCGCGGTCAGATCGCGCGCACCTATATCGTTGCCGAGGCCGAGGACGGCCTTGTCATCGTCGATCAGCACGCCGCGCACGAGCGGCTCGTTCTCGAACAATTGCGCCACGGCATGGCAGGGCGCGCGGTGCCGTCGCAGGGTCTGTTGCTGCCCGAGGTCGTCGAACTCGACGAGCCTGCGTGCGACCGGCTCGAAGCTGCGGCAGGACAGCTTGCCGCGCTCGGCGTCGAACTCGAACGCTTCGGCCCCGCTGCGGTCATGGTCCGCGCGACCCCGGCGATGCTCGGCGCGATCGATTGCCAGAAACTCGTCACCGATATCGCCGACGATCTTGCGGGCTATGACGCCGCGCTGGGCCTCAATGAAAAGCTCGAACTCGTCGCCGCAACGATGGCGTGCCACGGCTCGGTCCGCGCCGGCCGGACGCTAAACGTCGCCGAAATGAACGCGCTGCTCCGCCAGATGGAAGTCACCCCGCATTCGGGCCAGTGCAATCACGGCCGACCGACATGGGTCAAGCTGGCGATGGACGACGTCGAGAGGCTGTTTGGGAGGAAGTGATCGCGCTCAGGGAATGATTTCCAGAAAAGAAATCTTGCCGCCCTCGATGGCGAAAAAATGCCGGAGATCGACTTCGCCGCCGGCAAAATTGCCGACGATGTGGCAAGTGACGACGGTCTTTCCGTCTTCCTCAGCGATGGCGACCGGCGTGCTCGTATAGCTGATTTTCGCGGCAATATCGTTTTTCCACGCCGCGATTTCGGCTTTGCCCGAATGCGTCCGACCCTCGTCCTTGACGATGGCGTCGTCGGTGAAACAGGCGGCGACGGCGGCGGCATCGCCGCGGTCGGCAGCAAAATAGGCGGCGATAGGTGCGGGAAGGGAAAGGGTCATCGGGGCTCTCCTTGATTGCTTCCCCGCCGATATGTTTTATCCTGAAAAAATGGCAAGAACGCACGAAAAAGTAAGGTACTGACCTTTGAGTAAGGTGGCACATACGGTGGCGAGCGCCGCCGACGGGGTCGAACAGGCCTTTCGGATGCTGGAAGGGCGCTGGAAACTCGTCATCCTGTTTCATCTCTTTGGCGGCGACCTCAAGCGCTTTTCCGATCTCGAGCGGGCGCTTCCGGGCATTTCGCAGAAAATGCTGATCCAGCAGTTGCGTCAGATGGAAAGCGACGGCATCGTTCGGCGCATCGTGCACCATCAGGTTCCGCCCAAGGTCGAATATGGCATCACCGAATGGGGGCAGGCGCTTTGCCCCGCACTCGACGCCATCCTCACCTGGGCCGAGCAGCGGCCGGAACGGCAATAGGAGGTTGCGAATGCGCATCGGGATCAAGCTTGCCGCAATGGTCATGATCGTAAGCCTGAGTCCTTCGGGCCTGTTTGCGGCCGAAACACCTGCCGCCTGCCCCGCCACCCCCGTTCTGCCGCCCGAACTCGCCGACTGGGCCCGCGCGGCGGAGAGCAAGACCATCTATGCCTTTGGCGAGCCGCGCGCCGCGGACTGGCCGCCGCT
>CAUUIU010000401.1:0-3207 GCA_963545025.1 uncultured Sphingopyxis sp.
CACTTCTAGCTTCGTCGGCAGCGTCAGATGTGTATAAGAGACAGCCCTTGGCCTCACGAGGAGTTTGTTACGTGAAAAATAAGATCGCGCTTTTAACGCTGGGCGCCGCGCTGGTCGCCGTTCCCGTGCTCGCCGCTCCCGGCGGTGATCGCAATGCGACGGTGACCCGCGCCGAAGCCCAGACCAAGGCGACGGAGATGTTCGCCAAGATGGACGCCAACAGCGACGGCAAGCTCGATGCTGCCGACCGCGCTGCGAAACGCAGCGAAATGCAGGCGCAGATGTTTGATCGCCTCGACGCCAACAAGGACGGCAATATCAGCAAGGCCGAATGGGATCAGCACAGCGCCGACCGGGCCGCGAAGCGCGGCGAAAAGCGCGCCGACGCTGGCGAAGGCAAGCGCGGTCATCACGGCAAGCGCGGCGGCGGTCACCATGGCATGATGATGGGCAAGGCCGACACCAACGGCGACAAGGTGATCAGCCAGGCCGAGTTCCAGACCGCGGCGCTCGCGCGCTTCGACGCGGCGGACGCCAACAAGGATGGCCAGGTCACGCCCGAGGAGCGCAAGGCGCAGCGCGGCGAATGGCGAGCCAAACGCGGTGCGGCTCCGGTGGCCCCGACAGGCGAATAAGCCATTTGGCAGGGGCCGGCGGCGAGCAGGCCTTCCTCCCCTCCCGGCATTGCCTTTGCTGCCGGTCCCTGCCAGCTATCGCCCATCGGCCGCCCGCGGCCGGTGGGCGAACTAGCATGATAGACGGGACCTTGATGACCGATAGCGACCTGCCCCGCATCCTGCTGATCGACGACGAGCCGTCGATCCGCGAGCCGCTGGGCGAATATCTGACCGCGCAGGGCTTTGCGGTGACCGACGCCGCGAGTGCGGCCGAGGCGCGCTCGGTTCTACGCGCGCAGACGGTCGATCTGGTCGTCAGCGACATCATGATGCCCGGCGAAGACGGCCTGTCGCTGACCCGCCACCTGCGCGAGACGAGCAGCATTCCCGTCATTCTGCTGACCGCGCGCGCCGAGGATACCGAAAGGATCATCGGGCTAGAGATCGGCGCCGACGATTATGTCGTCAAACCGTTCAACCCGCGCGAGCTTGTCGCGCGCATTCGCACCGTGCTCCGCCGGACGCAGCAGGGCGGCCGCGCGCTCGACGGCGGCGGCACTTGCTATGCCTTTGGCGACTGGGTGCTGCGCGAGGTCGAGCGTGTGCTCGTTGACGCCGAGGGCAATGAGGTTGCGCTGTCGTCGGGCGAATATCATCTGCTCCACGCGCTTCTCCGCCACCCCCGTCAGGTGATGAGCCGCGACCGGCTGCTCGATCTGGTGCGCGGGCGCGAGGCCGACATCTTCGACCGCGCAATCGACAATCTGGTCAGCCGGCTGCGCAAGAAGATCGAAGTCGATGCCGCGCATCCGCAGATCGTCAAGACCGTGTGGGGGGGCGGCTATACGCTCGCCTGCGAGGTCAAGCGCATGGGGCCCGCCGCGTGAAACTGCGTCTGTGGCCCAAAAGCCTTGTCGGCCAGCTCGTTTTCGCCGTCGCGGTGATGCTGTTCGTCGCGCAGGCGATCAATTTCACGCTGTTGTCGCGCGGGATGAAGCAGCAGACCCTCGCGCATGGCGGCGGGATGGCGGTGGCGCGGATCATCGATGCGATGGAACGCGACCGGCGGGGCGATTTCCGGCGCCCGCCGATCGACGAGGAAGCGCGCGAACGCGCACAGAAGATGCGTATTTCGGACACGCCGCCGCCGCTTCCAACCGGCGCGGTGCGACTGCCCGAACTGGCGAACTATGTCAGCGGCCTGCTCGGCGAAACCGAAATCAAAGCCGAGGCGGTCGATGCCTGGGCGCTGCCGCCGCGCGAGCGCCTGCGGCGTCCGGCCTTCCCCGATCGCGCTGTCGTGGTTGTCGCCAAGGTCGGCGGACGCTATTTCGCGGTGCGCACTCGCATCGCTGCCGGCGGCAATCGCCTGTCGGGTTTTCTGGTCTGGCAGACGCTGTCGCTCTATCTGTTGTTGTTGATCCCGATCATGGTCATCGCTTACCGCGCCGCCGGGCCGCTGCGCGACCTGACGCGAGCCGCGCGCGGCAATCCGGCGCTGCGCGATATGACGCCTCTTGAGGAAGAAGGACCGTCCGACGTTCGCGACCTGATCGCGGCATTCAATGCTTATCGGACGCGCATCGCGACGATGCTCTCCGACAAGGACCGGATGCTTGGGGCGGTGGGGCATGACTTGCGCACCCCGCTCGCCAGTTTGCGCGTACGGGTCGAGGGCGTCGAGGACGACAAGCTCCGCGAGAAGATGATCGCATCGATCGATGAGATGACCGCGATGCTCGCCGATATATTGGCCCTCGCGCGGTCGGGGGCAGGGACAGAAATGCCGGAGCGGATCGACCTTCGCACGCTCGTCGGCGAGCTCGCGACGGATTATCGCGAGCGGGGCAAGGATGTGAGCATTGGGGCCACTGCGATGGCAGCCATCCTCGCTCGGCCGATGCTGCTGCGCCGCGCGCTGCGTAATTTGATCGACAATGCCTTGGCATATGGTGTCCGCGCCCGTTTGTCGGTGGCGGTCGAGGTCTCGGGTCGCGAATCGCGGATCATCGTCTCCGATGACGGTCCCGGCCTGACCGACGAGCAGATCCGGACGCTGATCGAACCCTTCGCGCGTGGTGAGCAGTCGCGCAATCGCGCCACGGGCGGGGCGGGGCTCGGCCTATCGATCGCGCGCGAAATCGCGGGCGGCGAGGGCGGAACCCTCACGCTGGTCAACCGCTCAGGCGGCGGTCTCGATGCGGTCATCGCGCTGCCGCTTCAGGCGTAGATCGCGATCGCCTGACTGCCGCTAAGGATCGGTTCGCCGGCGCGGTTCCACAGCATCATGTCCTGCACCGACAGGCCGGCCCGCGCATAGGCGGTCTTTGCCGACAAGAGCCACCACCCGTCGTCGGTCGTCGGCGTCCCGGTCAGCATGTTGACGGTCCAGTTCATTGAGCTGATCGGGCCGAACTCGCTGAACAGCGCCATCGCCGCTGGCGGCAAGGCATCGCCCATCGCCAGCAGCGCGACCGCGGGGTGGCACACGGGCTCCTCGACGAAGCGGACCCAGGTCAGATATTCGCCGACGTCGCTTTTCCCTGTCTCTTATACACATCTGACGCTGCCGACGAAGCTAGAAGTGTAG
>CAUUIU010000402.1:0-3197 GCA_963545025.1 uncultured Sphingopyxis sp.
ATCTACACTTCTAGCTTCGTCGGCAGCGTCAGATGTGTATAAGAGACAGCGACATATTCGGGGAAGCGCGTGTGATAGGCGGTGGTGAAGGGGAATTTGTTCCGGATGCACCAACGCCGCGCCGCCATGCCGAGCGGCCCCTCGGTCGAGATGTGGATCGCCTGCGGCGCGAAGGCGCGGATATGCCGCCCGACCTTGCGCCAGCCTGCGAGCGCCAGCCGGATCTCGGGATAGGAGGGGCAGGGAAGCGAACGGAACAGGTCCGGCGAGATCACCGCGACCTCATGCCCCGCCGCCTTCAGTTCGGCGATCGTCGCCTGGAGGGTCCGGACGACGCCGTTGACCTGCGGCTCCCATGCGTCGGTGACGATCAGGACCCTCATGCCGCTCTTGCCGCTGCGGGCAGTTCGAGCTGGGCGGGCGCGGCGCGTTTCGCGACTTCCTCGGCCCAATGGAGGATTTCCATTGTGCCGTCATGATGCTCGACCAGCGCGGTGCAGCCCTCGACCCAGTCGCCGTCGTTATAATAGTCGACGCCGTCGATCTCGCGCATTTCGGCGCTGTGGATATGGCCGCACACGACCCCGTCGACCCCGCGCGAGCGTGCCGCATGCGCGACGACTTCTTCGTATCGGCCGATGAACTGGACCGCGTTCTTGACCTTGTGCTTGGCGACCAGCGACAGCGACCAATAGGGCAGGCCGAGCGCGCTGCGAACGCGGTTCACGACCACATTCGCTTTCATCAGCGCGGTGTAGGCGGCGTCGCCGACGAAGGCGAGCCAGCGGTGCGCGAGCATGACCGCGTCGAAATCGTCGCCATGGACGACGAGCAGGTTCTTGCCGGTCGCGGTTTCGTGGATCGCCTCGCGCCGGATCTCGACCCCGCCGAAGTCGAAGCCGTCGAAGGGCTTGATCATTTCGTCATGGTTGCCGGGGACATAGACGACGCGGGTGCCGCGCTTGGCGCGCTTGAGCACGCGCCAGACGACGTCATTGTGCTCGGGCGGCCAGAAGTGGCGCTTCTTCAAACGCCAGCCGTCGATGATGTCGCCGACCAGGTAGAGCGTCTCGCAATCGACATGGTCGAAGAAGTCGATCAGCAGCGGGGCGTTGCACCCGCGCGTGCCGAGGTGGATGTCGCTGACCCACACGGCGCGATAGTTACGGCGCTCGCCGATCACGCGCTCGGGAATATGCGGATCGGTCGTGAAAGGGTCAGGGAAACGCGCGGGGATCGGCAGGGTCGAGATCGAGGCCATGTCGTACTCCGTAAACAGCCTTTGGCTGCCCACGGCCTAGACAGGAGTTTTGTTACATGCGCAGAATCAAAGCCGCGACAGTTTGAAGAAAGTTCGAAGGCGGTTCGGTGACGTTGCCTATTTGACACATGTCGGGTTAACCATGATCCAATCAGGTTCGCCGGATTACCAAATTCCTGATTTCACTCATATCTTCCATCGCAAAGCGGACGCCCTCGCGGCCCAATCCCGAGTCTTTCACTCCGCCATAGGGCATATTGTCGACGCGGTAGGAGGAGACGTCGTTGACGACGATGCCGCCGACGTCGAGATGGTCCCACGCGTCGAGCACCTTGTGGATGTCGCGCGTGAACAGCCCGGCCTGGAGCCCGAACTTGCTGTCGTTGACCTCGGCGAGCGCGTCTTCCCACTGTGCGAATTTGGACAGGATGACAACGGGGCCGAATGCCTCCTCGCGCACCACATCGGTATCGTCTGGCACATTTTCGAGGAGTGCGGCGTCGAGCATGTTGCCTTCGCAGCCGCCGCCCGCAAGCAGGGTCGCACCCGCGGTAACCGCGTCGTCGATCCAGCCCTTCAGCCGCTGCGCTTCCTTCTCCGAAATCATCGGGCCGATGAAGGTGTCGCGCAGCTTCGGATCGCCCGATTTCAGCGTCTTGACCTTCGCGGTGAGCATGTCGCGGAAGCGGTCGTAGATATCCTCGTGGATGATCGCGCGCTGCACATGGATGCAGCTTTGCCCCGACTGGTAATAGCCGCCGAAGATGATGCGGGCGAGCGCATGGTCGAGGTCGGCGTCCTTGTCGACGATCACCGCAGCATTGCCGCCGAGTTCGAGCACGACCTTCTTCTTGCCCGCCTTGGCCTTGAGATCCCAGCCGACGCTCGGCGAGCCGGTGAAGGAGAGCAATTTCAACCGCTCGTCGGTGGTGAACAGGTCGGCGCCGGCGCGGGTCGCGGGCAGGATGCTGAACGCGCCTTCGGGCAGGATGTCGCATTCGGCGAGCACCTCGCCCATGATGATCGCGCCCAAGGGCGTCAGCGACGCGGGCTTCATCACGAACGGGCAGCCCATCGCGATCGCAGGGGCGATCTTGTGCGCCGCGAGGTTGAGCGGAAAGTTGAACGGTGAGATGAAGCTGCACGGCCCGATCGGCACGCGTTTCCACATCCCCATATAGCCCTTGGCGCGCGCCGAAATATCGAGCGGCTGGACCTCGCCATAATTGCGCACCGCTTCCTCGGCGGCGATGCGGAAAGTGTCAATCAGGCGGCTGACCTCGCCCTCGCTGTCGGCGATTGGCTTCCCCGCCTCGACGCACAAGGCATAGGCAAGTTCGTCGAAGCGTTCCTGAAAGCGCGTGACGCAATGGGTGAGCACGTCCCGCTTCTCGAAGCTCGCGAGCCGCGCCATCGGCTCAGCCGCACGCACGGCGCCGGCGATCGCTTCATCAATGACGTCGGGGGTCGCAAGCGCGGTGCGGAAAGCGACCTCGCCGGTGAACTTGTCGATGACCTCGAGGTCGGTGTTCGGCTGCACCGCCTTGTTGTTGAGGTAGAGCGGATATACGTCTTTCAACTTCACAATGATTCTCCAAAACTCTCAAACATTGTCATCCCCGCGAAAGCGGGGACCCAGGGCGGCATTAACCGTTCAGTCGATCATACAAGTCGAGCCATTGTGGATTATCGCGTTCGATCAACTCCAGTTTCCATTCGCGCCGCCATTTCTTGATGGCTTTCTCGCGGGTGATGGCGTCGTTGACGTCGCCAAACGCTTCGGCATGCACCAGGCGATGAACCTTATAGCGCCGGGTGAACTCCGAGCCTTCGCCGTTGCGGTGCTGCCAGCAGCGCTGCGGCAAATCCCCCGTCACCCCTGTGTAGAGCGTACCGTTGCGTCCGCTGGCAAGAATATAGACGTGATAGGTCGGTT
>CAUUIU010000403.1:0-3128 GCA_963545025.1 uncultured Sphingopyxis sp.
CCGCAGGCGGTGGTGGAGGGGCGGCACCGTCGCGCAAAGGCCCCTCCGTCAGCGCGTCGCGCTGCCACCTCCCCATGGCTTCGCC
Source organism: uncultured Sphingopyxis sp. (assembly GCA_963545025.1). Lineage (GTDB taxonomy): Bacteria > Pseudomonadota > Alphaproteobacteria > Sphingomonadales > Sphingomonadaceae > Sphingopyxis. The sequence continues at coordinate 86 of CAUUIU010000403.1, forward strand.
ACAGGGAGGATCGCTTGGGGTTGCGTTGGGTCGAGGTGCGCGCCAATGTCGCGCGCATGTTGAAAAGACTCCTTCCGCTCGCCGCCCTCCTTTCCGTCACCTTCTCCTCACCAGCGCTTGCGCAGGGCGTGACCTCGTCCGCCGATTCCCGCGCGACCGAGGCAGGGCGCGAGATTTTGCATCAGGGCGGAACCGCTGCCGACGCGGCTGTGGCGATGGTCGCGGTGCTGACGCTGGTCGAGCCGCAGTCGAGCGGCATCGGCGGCGGCGGCTTCATGCTCCACCACAATGCCAGCGACGGCAGCATCTCGACGATCGACGGCCGCGAAATGGCCCCGGCGGCGGCAAAGCCCGAGCGCTTCCTGGGCCCCGACGGCAAACCGCGCGGCTATATGGATGCGATCCCCGGCGGGCTGTCGGTGGGCGTCCCGGGCAACATGCGCCTGATGGAAATGGCGCACAAAAAATGGGGCAAGCTCGAGTGGAAGGCGCTGTTCCAGCCCGCGATCAAGCTGGCCGAAGAAGGCTTTGTCGTCACGCCCGCGCTCTACAACTTCCTCGTCCAGTATGAGCCCTTGTGGAAGGATTTCCCGGACGCCCGCGCCATCTATTATATCGACGGCAAGCCCGCGCCGGTCGGTACACTACTGAAAAACCCCGCCTATGCGGCGGTCCTGCGCGACATCGCGGCGCGTGGCCCCAACGCCTTTTATTCGGGCAGCAATGCGAAGGCGATCAGTGACGCTGTCGCCAAGGCGCCGCGCAACGCGACGCAGCTCACCGTCAAGGATGTCGCGGCCTACAAGGCGAAGGAGCGCCCGGCGGTCTGCACCACCTATCGCGTTTACAAGGTCTGCGGCATGGGCCCGCCCTCGTCGGGCGCCACGACCGTCTTCGGCATCCTCGGCATGCTCGAGGGCTGGGACATGAAGACGATGGGCAAGGACAATCCGATGAGCTGGCATCTGCTCGCCGAGGCGATGCAGCTCTCCTATGCCGACCGCTCCGCCTATCTGGGCGACGGCGACTTCGTCGATGTTCCCGTGAAAGGATTGCTCGACAAGACCTATCTCGCCGAGCGCCGCCAGCTGATCTCGCCCTTCGGTGCCGCGGGCAGCTACCAGCCCGGTACGCCGCCCGGTGCGAAGCCGCGCGCCGCCGCGCCGCCGGTTCAGGAGCAGGGGACCACCCATTTCGTGACCGTCGATGCGGCGGGCAACCTCGTGTCGATGACCTCGACGATCGAAAGCATCTTTGGCAGCAATCTGATCGCCAACGGTTACTTCCTGAACAACGAGCTCACCGACTTCGATCTTACGCCGACCGAAAATGGCGTGCCGACTGCGAACCGGGTGGAGGCGGGCAAGCGTCCGCTTTCCTCGATGTCGCCGACGGTCGTGTACGGTCCCAATGGCAAGGTCGTGCTCGCAGTGGGGTCAGCGGGCGGCAAGCGCATCATCATGCACGTGACCAAGGTGCTGATCGGGGTCCTCGACTGGGGGCTCGACGCCAAGCAGGCGATGGAGCTTCCCAACCTGTTCTTCGGACAGAAGGGCGTGCTGATCGAGAATAATGATGCCGGACAGGCGATCGCCGCGAAGATGAAACCTTTCGGCTACAGCTTTACCGCGACGGGCCTCGGTTCGAAACTCAACGCGGTCGAGCGTGTTGGCGACAGCTTCCGCGGCGCCGCCGATCCGCGCGGCCCCGGCACATCGGCAGTGGATGACGCGCCGCCGCAGGGCTAAAGCGTCCAATAAAGAGAACAGAACAACGACACTCCCTGGAGAGGCAGAATGAAGCTCGTGAACCCCCATCTCGACCATTTCCCAAGTCTGGTCGCGATGTTCTTCGACCGCGCGGAAAAGGGCGGCGAAGACCCGTTCCTGTGGCGCAAGGCCGACCGCGCGTGGCAGCCGCTGAGCTGGCGGCAGGTCGCGAACCAGGTCGCGGCGCTGGCGCATAATCTGCGCGGGCTGGGGTTGAAGCCGGGCGACCGCGTCGTGCTGGTTAGCGAGAATCGCCCGGAATTCTGCATCGCCGACCTTGCGATCATGACCGCGGGCTGCATCACCGTGCCGACCTATACGACCAACACCGAGCGCGATCATCAGCACATCCTCGACAACAGCGGCGCCAAGGCGGTGATCGTGTCGACCGCGAAGCTCGCGCGCGGGCTGATGCCCGCGGTGCTGCGATCCGAGGCGCATATCGTCATCAGCATGGAATCGATGCGCGTCGGCCAGCAGGGTGAGGTCGCGATCCACGACTGGGAACCGCTGGTCGCCGGCGGCGAGATGTATCTGGAGGAGGCGAAGGCCGCGGGCCTTGCGCTGACGCGCGACGATATCGCGTGCCTTATCTACACCAGCGGGACCGGTGGCGCGCCGCGCGGGGTGATGCAGCATCACGGCGCGATCCTGCACAATGCGGCGGGGGCTGCCGAGGTGCTCGTCAATGATTTCGGCATCGGCGACGAGGAAGTGTTCCTGTCGTTCCTGCCGCTCAGCCACGCCTATGAGCATTCGGGCGGCCAGTTCCTGCCGATCATGGTCGGCGCGCAAATCTATTATAGCGAGGGGCTCGAGAAGCTCGTCTCGAACATCGAGGAGACGCGCCCGACGATCATGGTCGTCGTGCCGCGCCTGTTCGAGGTGATCCGCGCGCGGATGATCAAGTCGGTCGAGAAACAGGGCAAGGTCGCCAACTGGATGCTGAACCAGGCGCTGCGCGTCGGCGAAAAGGATTATGAGCGCCGGATGGGCGTGCTCGACCGGCCGGTCGACCTGATCCTCAACAAGCTGTTCCGGCCCAAGATCCAGAAGCGTTTCGGCGGCCGGATGAAGGCGCTCGTGTCGGGCGGCGCGCCGCTCAACCCCGAAATCGGGGTCTTCTTCCACTCGATCGGCCTGACCCTGCTCCAGGGCTATGGCCAGACCGAGGCGGGGCCGGTGATCAGCTGCAACCGGCCGTCGGCGGGGCTCAAGATGGACACCGTCTGTCTCTTATACACATCTGACGCTGCCGACGAAGCTAGAAGTGT
>CAUUIU010000404.1:0-3127 GCA_963545025.1 uncultured Sphingopyxis sp.
TGAAGCCGGCCGAATAGGACAGGTAGAGGGTGTGATCGCGCGCCGGATGATAGCTAGGGTCAGGACCCATTGATTTGCGGTGATGGCTGTGATTCAGGCGGCTGCGAAGGAGCCTGAATTTGAGCGATTTATTCTGGCTGACGGACGAGCAGATGGCTCGGCTTCAGCCCTATTTTCCCAAGAGCCATGGCCGCGAGCGCGTTGATGATCGGCGCGTTTTGAGCGGGATCATCTTCGTCAACCGCAATGGGCTGAGGTGGCGCGATGCGCCGAGGGAATACGGCCCGGCGAAGACGCTCTACAATCGCTGGAAGCGGTGGAGCGACAAAGGCATCTTCATCCGCATAATGGAAGGCCTGGCGACACCTCAGGCTCCCGAGCGCAAAACGATCATGATCGACGCGACCTATCTTAAAGCGCACCGCACGGCGTCGAGCCTGCGGGTAAAAAAGGGGGTCCAGGACGCCTGATCGGCCGGACGAAAGGCGGCATGAACACCAAGCTTCATGCCGTGAGTGATGCGAATGGTCGTCCAATCAGCTTCTTCCTGACCGCCGGACCGGTCAGCGACTACACTGGCGCGGCCGCTTTGCTCGACAGTCTGCCCAACGCGCAATGGATGCTGGCCGACCGAGGCTATGATGCCGACTGGTTCCGCGACGCCCTGCAGGAGAAGGGTATCACGCCCTGCATCCCGGGCCGGAAAATACGGAACAAAACCGTCAAATATGACAAGCGCCGCTACAAACGCCGCAACCGCATCGAGATCTTGTTCGGCCGCCTGAAGGACTGGAGGCGGGTCGCGACGCGCTACAATCGGTGCCCGAAGGCCTCCTTCTCTGCCGTGGCTCTCGCCGCAACCGTCATCTTCTGGCTCTGATCAATGAGTCCTGACCCTAACATGTACGCCGCGATGGCGAATCTTCCCGCTTTGCTCGAAAGCTATAATTTCGCCTACGGCAAGTTCCGCAGCGAAGGCGGGTTTACCCCCGTCGAGCAGGAAATCGTGCTGCTGGCGATCAGCCGCGTCAACGAGTGCCATTATTGCGTCGCCGCACACAGCTTTGTCGCCGACGCCATGTCGAAGGTGCCGACCGAGGTGACCGACGCAATCCGCGCCGATCAGCCGATCGCCGACGCAAAGCTCGAGACGCTTCGCCGTTTTGCCGCCACGATGACCGAAAGCCGCGGCACTCCGTCGCCGGCCGAAGCCGAGGCGTTTCTCGCTGCGGGATATGAGGAAACCCACATCCTCGGCATCATCCTCGCGCTGAGCGCGAAGATCATCTCAAACTACAGCAACCACATCTTCCACACCGAAGTCGACCCCGCCTTCGCGGGCCGCGCCTGGACGCCGCCTGCCTGAGTCGGGTCGTCTGCCTTCCGGCATCGGCCCGTTCGCAAACAGCCCCCAAAGCCGTGCGAATGAGCCGTAACGCCGGCGGAACCCCATCGCCGCCGGGTCGCATTCAGCGGCGGTGGGGTTTCTTGGCGAAATGTCTCGCCGGCCAGTCCGGTGCGGGCGTTTCGGCGCATCAAAAGCCGACCCGCGTGCAAATAAACCCGACCGAAGAGAGGATATTCCATGCTAAAGAAGATCGCGCTCAGCCTGTCGGTCGCAACTTTCGGCCTTGTCGTGCCGTTGCTCGAAATCAACGCCACCCATGTCTTCAACCCCATGTGGCCCGGCCATGCGCGCCTTCATGAAGTCTGGCAGCTCGGCACCAACAGCATGATTGCCCTCGTCTGCCTGTGGCTCGCCTGGCGGCGCGCCGACATTCGCAGTGCAGCGGCGCTGGGGCTGATCGTAGTGCTGGGCTTTCTCGCCGCCTTTGTGCTTGGCCCGACCTATGGCGGTTCGATGCGACACAGCGATGGCAGTGAATTGACAATCGCGGGCGTCAATGCCGCGGTGATCGTCATGGTTGCCGCCGCCGCCGTGCTTGGGCTGTTGTGGGCGCGGCCCGCCGCGCCCCGCCGTTTGCAATAAGACCGGGCGGCGAGTGCAGCGCACCGGCGCGGCGTGCTATGCCGGCCCCGACTCCAGCCCCCATTTCTCGGCCAGTAATGAATAGCTGCGTTCCGCCGCATGGGCGCCGGACGCGATTTCGCCCTGCGCCAGTCGCGCCACGCGCGCCGCGCGCTCGGCCTTGCCCTCGGCGAGCGGGTCGATACGGACGCCCGCGCCCTCGACGATGCGGTTCATGAAATTGAACAGCGCGCAGACGCTGATCGCTGCAAACAACGCATCCTCGCTCCAGCCCGCGGCATAAACCGCTGCTGCGTCGCGAGCTCCGATCTTGGCAGGCTCGCGGGTGAGCTTGGCGACAAAGGCGAGGAGCGGCTTGAGCGCCGGATCGATCGCGGCGGCCTCGACATCGTGCAGCAGGCTTTCGAGCAATGCCGGGTCGATGCCGAAAGCTTCGGCGGCGAGCACGTGCGAGCCATGGCAATAGGTACACGCGTTGAGTCCCGACACATAGGCCGCGATCAGTTCGCGCGTCGCGACCGTCAGCGGCGAGCGGTCGCGCAAAATATCGTCATGATAGGCAAGGAGCGCCGGAACGCCCTTGGCAAATCGACGGAACACGTCGGCGAGCTGGGCGTCGTCCGGGAGCGAGGGAAATATGGACATGCTATTTTCCTAACGAAACATGCGCCAGGCGGTCACCGATCGCTGAACGACAGTGATCAGGCAAAGCGCGGCGTAAATTGCGGCGATCGGGAGAAAATGCTGGGGCATCAGGCACATCAGCACGAAGCAGGCGATCGTCTCCGCCCCCTCAGCGAGGCCGGTGCTGTAGAAAAAACTCTTACGGCCATGCGCCGCAGTCTCGACGCCGCGTTTCGCGGCGAGCGTCGCATAGGCAAGAAAGCTTGTACCGGTGAGCGCGAAGGCCGCGACCAGCAGCAAGGCAGCGAAGCTGTTGTGCGGCGTCGCCACCGCAAACCCTACCGGGACCGCGACATAGAAGACGAAATCGGCGACGATATCGAGATAGCCGCCGAAATCAGTCAACCCTGTCGCGCGCGCGACCGCGCCATCGAGCCCGTCGAGCAGGCGATTGAGGAGAATAAGCGCGAGCCCTGCCGCGTAAAGGCCGTCGGCGATGGCCGCCGCGGCCGC
>CAUUIU010000405.1:0-3123 GCA_963545025.1 uncultured Sphingopyxis sp.
ATCTACACTTCTAGCGTCGTCGGCAGCGTCAGATGTGTATAAGAGACAGCTATGGCGCTGAGGTCAAGGATATATTGATCGATTGCGACATCGTGCTCCGCTCGGGCGAGCGCCGCACGCTGCCGCTCACCGATCTCGGCTACACCTATCGCCACAGCGAACTCCCCGAGGGCGCCGTCGTCATCGGCGCGACTTTCCGCGGCCAGCCCGGCGAACCAGCGGTCATCCAGGCCGAAATGGACCGCATCTCGGCGAGCCGTGAAGCGTCGCAACCACTGCGTTCGAAAACCGGCGGCTCGACCTTCAAGAACCCCGACGGGCACAAGGCGTGGCAACTCGTCGACGACGCCGGCTGCCGTGGCTTCACGGTCGGGGGGGCGCAGGTCAGTGAGAAGCACACAAATTTCCTGATCAACACCGGTGAGGCGACCAGCGCCGACATCGAAGCACTCGGCGAGGAAGTCCGCCGCCGTGTGAAGGCCAAGAGCGGCATCGAATTACAATGGGAGATTCATCGCGTGGGTAAGCCCGAATGAGCCGGGGTCCGTGGCATGTCGCCGTCCTGATGGGCGGCTGGTCGGCCGAGCGCGAAGTGTCGCTGATGAGCGGCAATGGCGTCGCCGACGCATTGGAATCGCGCGGGCACAAGGTCACGCGTATCGACATGGACCGCAATGTCGCGCAGCGGCTGGCCGAGGCCCAGCCCGACGTGGTGTTCAATGCGCTCCACGGCGTTCCCGGCGAGGACGGCACGGTGCAGGGCATGCTCGACCTGATGGGCCTCAAATATACCCACAGCGGCCTCGTCACCTCGGTGATTGCGATCGACAAGGAATTGACGAAGCAGGCGCTGGTGCCGCATGGAATCCCCATGCCGACGGGGACGATGGTCGACAGCGAAAGCCTCTTCACAGTCGACCCCTTGCCGCGTCCCTATGTCCTGAAACCCGTCAACGAGGGCTCGTCGGTCGGGGTCGCGATCGTCAAGGACGACAGCAATTACGGCAATCCCATCGCGCGCGAAGCCGTGGGGCCATGGCAGGAGTTCGATCGCCTGCTCGCCGAACCCTTCATCAAGGGCCGCGAACTCACTGTCGCCGTTCTCGGCGATCAGGCGCTCGCCGTCACCGAGCTTCGGGTGAAGTCGGGTTTCTACGACTATGACGCCAAATATACCGACGGCCTGACCGAACATGTCTGCCCCGCCGACGTCCCCGCCGACGTTGCGCAGCGGATGATGGATCTGGCGCTGCAATCGCACCGCCTGCTCGGCTGCAAGGGTGCCTCGCGCTCGGATTTTCGCTGGGATGACGAACATGGCCTCGCGGGCATCTTCCTGCTTGAGGTCAACACCCAGCCGGGCATGACGCCGCTCAGTCTGGTGCCCGAACAGGGACGCGCCGTGGGCATGGACTATGCCGAACTGGTCGAACGCATCGTGGGGGAAGCGTTATCATGAGCAAGACACAGATCAAACGCGGGAAGGCGCCGCCACGTCGCCCGGCGCGCGCGCCGAAGAAGCGGAAGAAGATACAGACCTCACGCCTCGACGCGATCATGAACGCGCTGCCGATCAGCCCGCAGCGACTGCAAAAGGTCGCCAACTGGACTATCGGTATCGGTTTGTTCGCAGTCGCGGGGCTGGCCGCACACGCAACCGGCGTAACCGCCAAGGTTCACGAGGAATATGCGCAGGCCGTCGGGCGCGCGGGCTTTCAGGTCAAAAAGGTCGAAGTCGTCGGCGCCGACCGCATCGACCGGCTGAAAGTCTATGACATCGCGCTCGCACAGAAGGACCGCTCGATGGCGGCCGTCGACCTTGAGGATCTGCGCGGCGACCTGATGAAATATGGCTGGATCAAGGATGCGCGCGTGTCGCGCCGCCTGCCCGATACGCTGGTCGTCGACATCGTCGAGCGTACGCCGGCCGCGATCTGGCAGCACAACAACCGCCTGTCGCTGATCGACGAAAAGGGCGTCGTGCTCGAACCTGTCACCGTCGCGACGATGCCCGACCTGCCGCTCGTCATCGGGCCGAAGGCGAACCAGCGCTCGCAGGACCTCGACCGGCTGCTGACCGAGGCCAGCAGCCTCAAGGAACTGCTTGCCGGCGCGACCTGGGTTGGCAACCGCCGCTGGGACCTGCGCTTCCGCAGCGGCGAGACGCTGTCGCTGCCCGAGGGCGAGGCCGAGGCGAAGCTCGCGCTCGCCAAATTCGCACATATGGATGGCGCCAACCGGTTGCTCGGGCGGGGTATATTGCGTTTCGACATGCGCGACCCCAATCGTTTCGTGCTACGCTTGCCGCACGAAGGGCAGGTGGCGCCCGCGAAGCTCGATGACATGCGCGCCGCGGTCGATGCCGTCGCCGATGCGTCGGCGGAGAAGGGATAAGCCATGGCGCCGCCGCGCATCGAAAAGATCATCACCGCGCTCGATGTCGGGTCGTGGAAGGTCTGCGCGCTGATCGCGGGGCAGACCGCCGACGGACAGCTCCATGTGCTCGGCACCGGTCAGCGCGAAAGCCGCGGCGTCCAGCGCGGCTATGTCGCCGACATGGAACAAACCGAGCATATCGTGCGCGAGGCGATCGAACAGGCCGAACGCATCGCGGGGCTCAACATCGACGACGTCTGGGTCAGCTTCTCGGCCGGCGGGCTCTTGAGCGACGTCGCCCCCATCGAAAGCGAACTCGGCGGCCACCGCATCGAGCAGGAAGACATCGACGACTTGCTCGCCGCGGGCCGCGCGGGCATCGATCCCGAAGGCCGCATGATCCTCCACGCCCAGCCCGCGCTGTACACGCTCGACGGGCTGACCGGGGTCAAGAACCCGATCGGCCTCCACGCCGACCGTTTGGGCGTTGATATCCATATCATCATGGCCGACGGCGCGCCGGTGCGGAACCTCGAGGCCGCGGTGCGCCAAGCGCATCTCGACGTAAACGCGGTGGTGGCGTCACCGATCGCGGCGGGACTTGCCTGCCTGTCGGACGAAGAACGCGACCTTGGCGTCGCGCTCGTCGAACTCGGTGCCGCTGTCACCACCGTTTCGCTCTATGCTGGCGGCATGCTCGTCGAGATGGCGACGCTGCCCTGTGGCGCCAGCGACATCACCGATGAC
>CAUUIU010000406.1:0-3117 GCA_963545025.1 uncultured Sphingopyxis sp.
CACTTCTAGCTTCGTCGGCAGCGTCAGATGTGTATAAGAGACAGCCCCCTCCCCATGGCTTCGCCACAGGGAGGATTTATGTCCATTTCCGGTCGTTGGCGGTCACCGCCCCTCCCAAAAGTCGAACACCGCCTGCTGCTGCTCACGGATAAACCGCGCCGCCCCCGCGCCTTCCCACGGCCCGTCATAGCCGAGCAGCAAAGCGGTCCCGCCGACCCACCAGCCCTGCCCCGGCAGCCGGTCGCTTTCGCGCACCACGAGTACCGCGAGGTCGGGTTCGCCGTCGATCGCGCACAGCCAGTCGACTTCTTCGAGCGTCCGGCACACTGCGCGCATCTTTGGCCGGGTGAAGCGGAAGCCGAGGTCGCCGAGCAGTTCGGAATAGCTGACGCTGCGCCCCTCGCGCGCCGCGGCGGTCAGGATCGCGCGGATGCGCGGCGCGTCGCCGAGTGCGCTGACGTCGGCGGGCGTCGCCTGATCGCCTAGGCCCGGGTCTTTGGCGGCCATGGAAGGAAGCCCGAGGTGCGCTGGACATAATCGGCATAATCGGGCCGCGTCTTGTGCAGCCCCTTTTCGAGCAGCGCCTTGCCCGACCATCGGGTCAGCGTGAAGGTCAGGAAGATCGGCCCGACGATGCTGGCGATCGCCACCCAGTGCCCCGTGTCGGCGGCGAGCAGCCATAGTCCCCACCAGGTCAGGGCATCGCCGAAATAATTGGGATGCCGCGTATAGCGCCACAGCCCGGTGTCGAGCACCTTGCCCTTGTTCGCGGGGTTGTCGCGAAAGCGGTTGAGCTGCGCATCACCGATCGTCTCGAACGCGATGCCTGTGGCGGCCGCGACGACGCCGGCCCAGCCGAGCAGACCGACGTCCCGCGCGGGATCGAGCGCGCTCGCCCATATGCCGAGCTGTGCCGGCAGGCAGGTGAGGAACAGCAGCGGCGCCTGCGTCAGGAACACCGTGAGCAGCGCGGTTTTGGGCCAGCTCCACCCCTTGGTTTCCATCGTCCGCGCCATGATCCTCTTGTAGCGCGGATCTTCGCCCGTCAGGCGCCAGCGGATGAACAAATGCCCCGTGAGCCGAAGCCCCCAAAGCGCGGTCAGGCCATAGAGCAAGGGCGCGCGCGGCCCTTCGAGCCCCGTTTGCAACACCGCACCGCCCGCGAGCAGCACCATGCCGAGTGCCCAGAAGGCGTCGATGAAGGACACGTCGCGGATCGCGACCGCGATGCGCCACAGGATCAGGATCACCGCGATCAGTCCGGCGAAGTTGATCGCGAGCATTGTCGCCGCATGGGTCATGCGCGGACCTCGCCATCATCATCGCCGACGATATCGTCGATCGAACGCACCGCGCGGTCGGGGAATTTCGGAATGCAGCTTTTATAGGTTTCGAGCACCTTCAGCATGTCGGCGCGGAAATCGCCCGTGGGCCAGATCATCGGGCCGAGCCCGCCGGTCTTTTTGCTATAATCCATGAAACCGACAACGAGCGGCACCTTGGCCGCAAGCGCGATCTGATAGAAACCGGTGCGCCATTTCTTCGTCTTGCCGCGCGTCCCCTCGGGCGCGACGGTCAGGATGAATTCGGCGCGGCGCGCGAATTCGTCGGCCATCTGCTGCACGACATTGGTCCCGCCGCGCCGGTCGACCGGAATGCCGCCCATCTGTTTCATGAAACCCGCGAGCGGCCATTTGAACAGCGACAATTTGCCCATGAAATGCGGCTGGATGCTGAGGTCGGCGGCGAGCCCGAGGAAATTGACGAAGTCCCAGTTGCTCGTGTGCGGCGCCGCGATCAGCACGAAGCGCCGCGGTTCGGGCACGACACCCTCGGCCTTCCAGCCGCGCAGGCGGTACATCGACAGCAGCAATTGCCGCACGGCGCGCGCCACCGGTCCGGGCCGCTCGTCTTCGATACGCGTCAAAACTCTCTCCCCATCTGTTCGCGAAATGCGCGAAACCGGCGGCCGGCGCAAGCCGCTTGCGGGCGGTCGCGCTTTCTGCTCCCTTCATCGACAACAGGGAGACGACCATGAAAAGACTGACCGCGCTATGGACCTCGGCGCTGCTCGTTGCCGCGCCGGCGATAGCGCAGGACATGGCGCCGCGTGCCGACCAGGCTGCCTTCCGCGACCTCTACAAGGAACTGGTCGAAACCAACACGACGCTGTCGTCGGGAAGCTGCACCTTGGCGTCCGAACGCATGGCGGCGCGGCTCAAGGCCGCGGGTTTCGCCGACAGCCAACTCACCCTGTTCGCGACCCCCGAGCATCCGAAGGAAGGGGGGCTGGTCGCCGTCTATCCCGGCACGTCAAAGACCGCGAAGCCGATCCTGCTCGTCGCGCATATCGACGTCGTCGAGGCCAAACGCGCCGATTGGGAGCGCGACCCGTTCACGCTGATCGAGGAGGGCGGCTATTTCTACGGCCGCGGCACGCTCGACGACAAGGCGCAGGCCGCGGTGTGGGTCGACACGCTGATCCGCTTCAAGCAGCAGGGCTATAAGCCCAAGCGCACCGTCAAACTCGCGCTGACCTGCGGCGAGGAAACCAACGGCGCCTTCAACGGCGTCGAATGGCTGACCGCGAACAAGCGCGAGCTGATCGATGCCGAATTCGCGCTCAACGAAGGCGGCGGCGGCGACAGCGACGGGAAAGGCAAGGTGCTCGGCCAGTCGGTGCAGGTCGGTGAAAAGACCTTCGCCAATTTCCGCCTCGAAACCCGCAACCCCGGCGGGCACAGTTCGGTGCCGGTGCGCGACAATGCCATCTATCAGCTGTCGCGAGCGCTGACCCGGATCGACGAATATGAGTTTCCGGTCGAAATGACCGACGTGACGCGGCGCTTCTTTGCCGAAGCAGGTCCGGCGCGCGGCGACGAGACGGGGGCGGCGATGGCCGCGCTTGCGAAGAACCCTGCCGACAAGACGGCCGAGGCGATCGTCAACAAGGACCGCTTCCTGCACGGCAATATCCGCACGACCTGTGTCGCGACGTTGCTCGATGGTGGCCACGCACCCAACGCGCTGCCGCAGCGCGCGGGCGCGAACATCAACTGCCGCATCTTTCCGGGCCACAGCATCTGTCTCTTATACACATCTCCGAGCCCACGAGAC
>CAUUIU010000407.1:0-3080 GCA_963545025.1 uncultured Sphingopyxis sp.
TGGTGGACGCACTAGGGCTCGAACCTAGGACCCGCTGATTAAGAGTCAGCTGCTCTACCAACTGAGCTATGCGTCCACTGCCGGTTTTCGGCGGTCTTGCAGCGGGGTGAAACCCCTTGTGCTGCGAAGAGAGCGGGCCGCTATCACGGTGCTGCGGGCTTGGCAATCCCTTCGGCCGATTTTTTATCAATGAAAGCGGCGGGTACCGGTTTTGCTGTCGTTTTCGATCGCCAATATGATCCCGACACACGTCATGATCGTCAGCATCGATGACCCGCCATAGGAAAATAGGGGCAGGGGGATGCCGACCACCGGCGCAAGGCCCATCACCATCATCAGGTTGATCGCGATGTAGAAAAAGATTGTCATCGTAAGGCCCGTGGCGACGATCTGGCCGAAGCGCGTCCGCGCGCGGAGCGCGACGCGGCTGCCCCAGCGCAGCAGCAGAAAGAAGGCGAAGAGCAGTCCCAGCCCGCCGATCAGGCCCCATTCCTCCGCCATCGTTGCGAAGATGAAATCGGTGTGCCCTTCGGGCAGATAGTCGAGATGACTTTGCGACCCGTTGAGGAAGCCCTTGCCCCCAATACCCCCCGAACCGATCGCGATCTTCGACTGGCTGATATGATAGCCGGCGCCCAAAGGATCGCTTTCGGGGTCGAGGAAGATCAGCACGCGTTTCTGCTGATAATCGTGAAGGAAGGAGAAGAGTACGGGCAACGCGGCGGCGCCCGCAATTGCGGCACTGCCGAACCACCAGAAGGGCAGGCCGGCAACAAACATCACGATCACCCCGCTGACGCAGATCGCGAGCGCGGTGCCAAGGTCGGGCTGGAGCATGACGAGCGCGGCGGGAAAGCCGATCATCACCAGCGCAGGCCACAAGGCGGTCCAGCTCCGCGTCTCGCCGGGAGGCAATTGTGCGTAGAAGCGCCCCAGCGCCAGCACGATCGCGACCTTCATGAGCTCGGAGGGCTGGAGGTTCATGAAGCCGAGGTTGAGCCATCGCTGGCTGCCGCCGCCGACGAAGCCGAGCAGTTCGACCGCGATCAGCAGGATCAGCACGGCGATATAGCCGAGATAGGCGAAATCCTCGAAAATCTTGAGCGAGAAGCGGCCGATCACCAGCGCAGCGGACAGGAAGACGAGGAAACGCACCCCCTGTTGCCATGCCCATGGCGACCACGCACCGCCGGCGGCCGAATAGAGAACGAGCAGGCCGAAACCGGTGATCGCCGACAGCACCGCGATCAGCTTCCACGGGATGCGCTGGATGGCGGGAGGGACGGGGATCATTGCGCGAGCTCCGGATCGGGCTTCGACGCGCCCGCCTTCCACGCCGCATAGTCGCGGTCCATCCGCTCCTTGATCGTGCCGCCCCAGCCGGCTTCGAACGTTTCGAGCGCTTCCATCGCCTTTTCGCGATCGAAGAGGAAGGTCATGAAATCCTTCGCGACCGGAGCGGCGGCACGGCTGCCGCCCATGCCATGCTCGATCACGACGGCTGTTGCGTAGCGCGGATTGTCGACGGGCGCGAAGCCGACGAACAAGCCATGATCGCGAAACTTCCAGGTTCCGCTTTTCCCGTTCCCCGTGCCGAGCCCGCGCACCTGCGCGGTGCCGGTCTTGCCCGCCATCGTGATGCCGTCGAGCGGCAGGCGGCTGCGTACCGCCGTGCCGGCTCCGTTGACGACGCGGTTCATGCCTTCGCGCGCGATGGCCAGGGCCTCGGCCGAAAAGGGCAGGGGCTCGTTCTTGAACTGCCGGTTGACGAGACGCGGATAGAGCCGGCGGCCCGAGGCGATGCGCGATGCCATCACCGCGAGCTGGAGCGGATTGGCAAGCACATAGCCTTGGCCGATGACCGCGTTCAGCGAATCCGACGCCGACCATTGCTGGTCGTATTTCTTCATCTTCCACGCACTGTCGGGAATGGTGCCAAAGCGCTGGTTGCTGCCCGCAAGCTGGAATTCCTCGCCCAGCCCCATCAGGCGTGCGGTGGGCGCCATCACATCATAGCCAAGCCGGTGGGCAAGCCAGTAGAAATAGCTGTTGCAGCTCTTTTCGATCGCGGTCGGCATGTCGACGCTGCCATGCGTGCCGAGGCAGCGGAAGAAGCGGCTGCCGAGCCGGTAGCCGCCGATACAGGTGTGGCGCTCGCCCGGATCGACCCCATGATCGATCGCGGCAACCGCCGCCATCGGCTTCAGCGTCGAACCCGGCGGATAGAGGCCGCGCGTCGCCTTGTTGATCAATGGCTGGTGGTCGTCGGCGCGCAGCCACGCATATTCATTGCTGCTGATGCCGTCCGAAAAGCTGTTGGGATCAAAGCTCGGCATCGACACGAACGACAGGATGTCACCGTTGCGGCAATCGATGACGACGGCGGCGCCCGACTCGCGTCCCATGCGCCGCGCGACATATTCCTGCAGGTCGGCGTCGATCGTCAGGTGGACGGTCTTTCCCTGCACGTCGGGGGTCGTTTCCAGCTCGCGCACGACCTTGCCGCGTGCTGTGACCTCGACGCGCTTGCCGCCGGGTTCGCCGCGCAGCATCGTCTGGAAATATTTCTCGAGCCCGTCCTTGCCCGTCCGGAAGCCGGGTGTGATGTAGAGCGGATCCTTGACCTTCTGATATTCCTCGGCGGTCGGCGCGCCGACATAGCCGATCAGATGGCCGACTGCGGCGCCGGTCGGATAGTTGCGGGCAAAGCCGCGTTGCGGCGCGATTCCGGGCAGTTCGGGCAGGCGAACGAGGATCGAGCTATATTCGGCCTCGGTCATGTCCTCGGCGACGGCGACGGGCTGGAAGCCCGACGCGGCTTTCAGGTCGCGGCGAATGCGCTCCATCGTGTCGCCGTCGAGTTGCAGCAGCGTCCGCAGCTGTCCGAGCACGAATTCCTTGTCGTGCAACCGGTCGGGAATGATGTCGATGCGCAGCGACACGCGGTTGTTGGCAAGTGCCTTGCCGTGGCGGTCGACGATCCAGCCGCGCCGCGGCGGCACCAGCGTCAGGTTGACGCGGTTGCTTTCCGATTCAAGGACATAATGATCATTGTCGATCACTGAAATATAGCCCATGCG
>CAUUIU010000408.1:0-3056 GCA_963545025.1 uncultured Sphingopyxis sp.
GCACAGCAAATCGCTTTCTCGAAGAGCATGAACTGGGCGTTGTCCTTGCCGGGCGCATGCTTGCCCGAGGTCCAGAGCGCGCCCGGGCGGCCGATGTTGACACACTTGCCGCCTTTGACCGGCTCCATGAGCTGGAGCTTGTATCTGGACTTGGTCCAGATCGGCTGCGGCTTGAACGAGCAGCCATCGGCCGAGTGAATGGTGAGTGCGCCCATGCGCCCCATCATGAAGGTGCCGCGCGCGGCGAGCCCCGCCCAGGCCTCGACGCGGTCGCCCATGTGGATGTCGCCGGCGACGGGATAGGTCGAGCCCCAGCTTCCCATGCACCAGAAGAGTGGATCGACGACCTTGCCTGCGGCGGCCGCGGCGCTATCCGCCATGCAGGCGAGCCCCGCGGCGGGGTTGCCGAACAGGATGCCCTCAGGCTGGATGATCGCGCCCAATGTTCCCGACTGCCAGGTCGGGAGAACTTCGGTCATCATCGCGACGTCGAACCCGTCCTCCTCGATGCATGGCAGATCGGTGAACATGTCGAGCATCTTCCAGACCGGCGCCTGATAATAATGCATCTGGGCGAAGAGCTTGGTGGTGTTGGTGCCGTCGGAGATCGACGACTGGCTGCCCTGCAGCTTGCCACCCGTCGGCATGATATCGACGCCGAGTGCCATCATGCAGCCGGGCTCGGTCACGACGTCGACCATGCGGTTGGGCGTCCAGAAGCTCACCTTCACGCCGAACCAGAAGCTCGCGCCGTTGCGGCAGGCGCATAAGGGCTTGGAGGCCGATTGCGCGTCGAGCGCCTTGTCGAGCTTGTCGTAGCTTCCAACGCGAACGCCGCCGATCGTGATGGGGAAGATGCAGTTCCAGCGCACCTTGGTGATCGGGTTGAAGATCGTGTCCGAGGGGCATTTGGAGGCGTGGGCGGGCATTGCGGGCAACGCGATCCCGACGAGGAGCGTGGCTGCAAGCGCTCCGAGCTTAAGCCGTCTCGCCCGGGTCGTGCCCACGCCGCGTGTCTCGGCGCCGGACGGCGTGTCGAGATGGACGGGGCGAGCGAGCATAGGATCTCCGTTGCGCCGCTCGGGGACGCCTGAAGGTTAGCGAATATTGGAAAGGCGGCGGTCGATGCTGCGATCTGCCCGCATCTCAGCCCTGTCCGAAAACAGGAATGCCGAGGTGATCGCTGCTGAACAACGGGTGGGGCGCAAACGTGCCGACGAGAGGCGCTGCCGTTCCGCATTTGCCTGCGAAAGGTTCAGGAAGCTGTCGAATTATCCGGATTTATTGCGAAGCGACGACCCAGCCGAACTTGCATCCAGCCGCGATCGCCCAAGGCGCTTTGATCATCGGCCTGCTCGAATGTCATTTCGCCCCGGTTTGTATTCTATGAATCTGGTTTGCCGGCGCAGGAATATCTTGTTCTGGCGGCCGTCGTCGCAATAGGTGGAAAGGACATGACCTTGCCGGCGACTCACAAGACTTCCCGCGTCATCCTCGCAAAGCCGCGCGCGATATTCCGCACGCTGCTCGACCCCGAGACGATTCCGGCATGGCGGCTGCCGGGCGGTGTGACGGCGCGGATCGAACATTTCGACTCTCGCCCGGGCGGGGCTTACCGCATCGCATTTCAGCAATCGCGGGAGGGGCCAGAGGAGAGCGAATCGAGCAAGGTTGCCGGTGTCGTCGACGGCAGGTTCGCGGAAATTCTTCCCGACGAGCGGATCGTCGAGAGCGTCCGCTTCGACATCGCAAACCCTCCCTCGCAGGGAGAATTGTCGATCACGACCATACTCGAGCAAGTCAAAGACGGGACAAAGGTTACGATAGCGGCGGCGGATGTTCCGTCCGGGATCAGCGAAGGCGATTGTCGCGCCGGGATGGATATGATGCTCAAGAAGCTCGCCAACTTCGTCGAATAACGATCAAAAAAATGACACCCACCCGGCCGAAGCCGAATGGGTGTCAAGATGAAGATCCCTGTCCTCGTTGCCGAGGGAGAGCTCTCCTGGGTCGCAGTGCCGGGTTATGCGCTCTGTTCGATTCGGGATTGGATGAAAGCGCCAAAAGGCCAGGACGCGAAAGATTGTTCCGCTCTGGGCAGCGAGCAATGGCCAATCGTTGCGAAGGGCGCGCGGTCTATTTAATCGGACGTCGACGTTCGATCTCGAACTCCTGCAGTTCGAGCTTCTGCCCAACCTGCTCCACGATGACGGGCGCGACGGTCAGTCCGAGCCGATCCCTGATACGCTCTTCGAGGATGAAAAGCGGTCGTCCCACCTTCTCACCGAGCGCGATCGGATCGGTCGATGCTGTCTCTCCCCCGGCCAGCAATATCCAGTCGATCGGACGGGCTTGCATGATCGCCCAGCCAATATCACGCGGATGCACGACCACGAGCCGCTGCGGCAACGATACATAGGCAAGGGGATTGAAGGTGTAGCCCTTCTGGTAGAGCAGCTTGCCATCGGGCAAGCGAATTTCGAAATCGAGCGTATGAAAGGGGATGACGGTGCGCCGCCGATCCACCGCCGCGACGCCGAGGGCCGCGGATTTCATAGCGCTCCAGCCTTCTCGTGGCCCGAACCGCTCGGCGATACTCGGCGGCTGCCGCGCCGCGCGCGCCTCAATCTCGGCGAGGGCGTCGGGCTCGGCAATCGGCCAGGTCCGGCCAATGATCGACGTCTGACCATGCGCTGACGCGCCTATGAAGACGGCGGCGGCGACAAGCCCTATCGACATCCCGAACTGCAAGGCCGCGAGCCGGATACGCTGGGCGTCATGGTCCACCGCGATTTCTCCACCTGTCCTTCGGATCGACCGCGCTTTCGCCGATGACCGCGCCGATGAAGCAGCCTAGGGTCAGCAGACCGAGGAGGATGATCAGCGACCTCGGGGATGGGATGTCCGTGGGGGCAGCGAGCAGGATTGCAGCCTGCACCACGCCGAACAGCAGCCCCGAGACCACGAGCCGGATGACGCCCGGCGAGGGCGCGTTGGAGAAGATGCCGCTGTCTCTTATACACATCTCCGAGCCCACGAGACACTGAGCGATCGCG
>CAUUIU010000409.1:0-3047 GCA_963545025.1 uncultured Sphingopyxis sp.
GAGATCGCTCAGTGTCTCGTGGGCTCGGAGATGTGTATAAGAGACAGATGGACATCGTCGACATGAAGCATGTTTGCGCCGTCGCGAAGGCGCATGGGATCACGACGGTGGTCGACAATGCCTTCGCCACCGCGGTGCTTCAGCGCCCGATGGATTTCGGCGCTGACGTCGTCGCCTACTCGGCGACCAAGCTGATGGAAGGGCAGGGGCGCGTGCTCGCCGGCGCTGTCTGCGGGACCGAGAAGTTCATCAACGATGTGCTGCTGCCGTTCCAGCGCAACACGGGGCCGAACCTGTCGCCGTTCAACGCATGGGTCGTGCTGAAGGGACTCGAAACGCTCGACCTGCGCGCCAAGCGCCAGTCCGAAAATGCGCTCGCTGTCGGCAAGGCGATCAAAACCCGCGTGGCGCGCATGCTCCACCCCGGCCTTCCCAGCCATCCGCAGCATAATCTGGCGATGAGCCAGTCGGACGCGTGCGGGCCGATCTTCTCCTTCGTGCTCGAAGGCGGTCGCGAAAAGGCGATGGCGCTGCTCAACGCGCTCGAACTGGTCGATATTTCGAACAATATCGGCGACTCGCGGAGCCTTTGCTGTCACCCCGCCTCGACCACCCATTATGGCGTCAGCGCCGAAGCGCGCGCCGATATGGGCGTTGTCGAGGGGATGCTGCGCATCAATATCGGGCTCGAAGACCCGCGAGACATCATCGCCGACCTGGACCAGGCATTGACCAGGGTCGGGCTTTGAGCAACGCTAGAGCCATGATGATCGACTCCTTCTTTCCCTTTTCGGCAACGACCGGGTCGATCACGGTGCGCGTGGCGGTCAGCTACCTTCCCGAACAATCGCATCCGGCGCTCGGTCGCTGGTTCTGGGCCTATCACGTACGCGTCGAAAATCACGGCGAAGTCGCGACGCAGCTGATCAGCCGCCACTGGCGGATCGCCGACGGCCGCGGCGAGATCAGCGAAGTCGAAGGCGAAGGCGTCGTTGGCGAACAGCCGCTGATCCCGCCCGGCGGATCGTTCGACTATGTCTCCGGCTGTCCGCTCCCGACGCCCGAAGGGTCGATGGTTGGCAGCTATGCGATGGAGATGGGGGACGGATCGCAGGTTCTGATCGCCATCCCGCACTTTCCGCTTGTGGCGCCTGCGACCGCGTCATGAAGCGCACCCACTTGCCGCTGAACGCCCTGCGCGTGTTCGATGCCGCTGCCCGGCATCTGAGCTTCACGCGCGCCGCGGACGAACTGGCGGTGACCCCCGCTGCGGTGGGACAACAGATCCGCGCGCTCGAGGATATGCTGGGCGTCGTGCTGTTCCGTCGGACGCCCAAGGGGCTGGAACTGACGGGCGAGGCCGAGGCGGGGCTCGACGCGCTGCGCCATGGCTTTCTGCAATTCGAGGAATCGGTTCGCGCGATGCAGGCGGGGCAATCATCGCAGTCGCTGACGATTGCAGCCCCGCGCGACCTCACCGCAAAATGGCTCGCGCCTCGGCTCGCGCGCTACAGCCAGCAGGCGCCCGATGTGCGCTTCACCTTGGTGTCGGCAGACGGCGGAATCGATTTCACCGAGGCGAACCTTGATCTTGCGATCTTCTGGACCGACGGCGCGGGCGAGCATGAAGGTGTGGCGCTTGCCGATGCGCTGATGGTCACGGTCGCGGGGCCCGGGAGCAACAGCGACACGCGCATTGCCTGGCCCGGATGCCCGGTCGCCGAAGGCGAGCCCGCACTGCGGCTCGGCGATGCCGGGCTGGCAATCGATGCGGCGGCGAACGGACTGGGCCATGCCAATGTGCCCGCCATGCTCGCCGAGGCCGATATAGCGGCGGGGCGCGTCCGGCAGGTCGGTGACACTGTGGGCGTAAAGCGCGGCTACTGGCTGGTTGCCCCCACGCCGCAGTGGCGGCAGGCGAAGGTCAAGGCTCTGGTTGCGGCGCTGACCCAATAGTCCGCTATTTTGCCGCGAGTGCGAGCAGGCGCGTTACCCTTCCGATCAGATCCTCGGTTCCGATATTGGCGTCGGGGTTGTTCCAGCTGGCGGTGACGACGAACCACTTGCCGTCGCGTTTGCGCTGGCCGAGCAGGCTCATCGACAGCACCCCATTTTCCGACCCGCCCTTGTAGCCGAGGTAGCTCCAGTCGGCCGCTGCGGCGGGGCCGACCCCGTTGTTGATCGCAAGGACGGACATCAGCGTGTCGGACTTGCGGGCGCGCAGGTCGACCATCACTCGCGCGATGTCGTTCGGACTGGCGAACCATTCAAGGCTGTCGATGAAGCGTGGGCCGTCGGTGAAACTGATCCCGTCGACATTGGCAAGGGTAAAGCGGTCGCGGTAGGCTTCGATGAGCTTGCGCTGCGCGGCATCGTCGCCTTCGATGAAGAGCGGACGCAGGTCGTTGAAGTTGTTGCCCTTGAGCGCGAAGGCTTCGACCGTCGTGAGCAGCGGGATGTTTCGCGACGGATCCCTATGTCCCGCGCTGCGCATCCTTACCTCGATGGCCTCGCGCCCGAGCAGGTGGATCAGTGTGTCGGTCGCGCCATTGTCGCTGACCGAGATCATCCAGTTGGCGAGCGTTTGCAGCGTAACCGGCGTGCCCTTCGGCCAGTTGGCGGTGCCGGCGGACGAAAAGCTGAGGTGTGACAGCGGTACGACGTCCGACCATTTGCGCTTGCCCGCAGCGACCTGCGCCGCCAACTCGTCGAGAATGTAGAGCTTGATCGTCGATGCGACGGCAAATTGCCGGTCGGCATTGGCCGAGGCGATCAGCTTGATCGCATCGCCATCGAGTTCAGCGACGAGAAAACCGGTTGTGCCCGGCAAAGCGGCGATTTCGGCGGTGACTTTCGCATAACCATCGTCCGCCATCGCAAAGCCAGTAAACTGCAATCCGACAACGCGTTCGTCGGCAGCGCTGCCGACGGTCAGCGCGATGGTCGCGATGCCCTTTTCAAAGCGCAGCAGCACCTTGCCCGAGCGGGGATCAGTCGAGGACCTGTCTCTTATACACATCTGACGCTGCCGACGAAGCTAGAAGTGT
>CAUUIU010000410.1:0-3039 GCA_963545025.1 uncultured Sphingopyxis sp.
GATCGCTCAGTGTCTCGTGGGCTCGGAGATGTGTATAAGAGACAGGTCCATGACCCTGATCGAACTCGCCTCGCTGTTCGAGGCGCGCAAGCTGACGGTAATCGAGAGCACCGGGCTCGATAAGGACGCGCTGCACATCTATTTCGGCATGGCGCTGTTTCTTGGCGTCCGGCTGATCTGGCGCTGGCGCGGCGGCTGGTTTGTCGCTTGGCTCGCGGTGCTGGCGATGGCGTGCGGCGGCGAATGGCTCGACGTGACGGCCGAGGCGAGCAAGTCGGCGATCCAGCCCGATGCGGCGCACTGGCACGACATCTGGAACACGATGTTCTGGCCGACCGTATTGATGCTAGTCGGGCGCTGGCTGCAACCGAAGGCGAAAGCTCCGAAAGAATCGGGAGAGGCGCTGAGTGCCCAAAACCTCAGCCGTGAAGATTTGGGCGAGGAAGCCCCCGCCCCGATCGGCTTACGCGAGGACGCCGAGCGCCGCCTCGAACAGGCGTAGCCCGTCGGTGCCGCCATGCGCGCGGTCGATCGCGCGTTCGGGGTGCGGCATCATGCCGAGCACATTGCCCGCATCGTTGAGCACGCCGGCGATGTCACGCGCGGATCCGTTGACGCTGTCGGCATAGCGGAAGGCCACGCGCCCCTCGCCCTCGATCCGGTCGAGCGTCGCGGCGTCGGCGAAATAATTGCCGTCGTGGTGCGCGACCGGGATGCTGATTTCCTCGCCCGCGCCATAGGCCGCGGTGAACAGCGACTGGCCGTTCTCAACCTTCAACGGCACGCTGCGGCAGACGAAGTTGAGCCCGGCGTTGCGCATCAGCGCGCCGGGCAGCAACTGCGCCTCGGTCAGCACCTGGAAACCGTTGCACACGCCGAGCACCGGCACGCCGCGGCCCGCCGCATCGGCCACGGCGCGCAGGATCGGCGACCGCGCCGCCATCGCGCCCGAGCGGAGATAATCGCCATAGGAGAAGCCGCCGGGGAGCGCGATGAAGTCGATGCCTTCGGGCAGGTCGGTCTCGCGGTGCCACACCATCGCGGGCGCCTTGCCGGTGACGGTCTCGAGCGCGACGGCCATGTCGCGGTCGCAGTTGGAGCCCGGAAAGACGATGACGGCGCTCTTCATGCTGGCGGCTCCTTTTACGGGCGTTCGATGCGGTAGTTTTCGATCACCGTGTTCGCGAGCAGCTTGGCGCACATCGCGTCGAGATCGGCATCACTGGTGCCGTCGACGACGTCGAGTTCGATGAAACGGCCCGCGCGCACATCGGCGACGCCGCCGAAACCCAGCCCTTCGAGTGCATGATGGATCGCCTTGCCCTGCGGGTCGAGAACCCCCGGCTTGAGCGTCACATAGACATTCACTTTCATGGGGGCGGACCTTTTGTCTGAGAGGCGCGGGAAGATGGGCGCGCCTATGCCCGCGAATCACTTTCCGGGCAAGGGCCGCGCGGCCGAAAAATGCGCCTGTTCGGATTGCGAACCAGTCGCATCTTTCCTGTTGCGAATCCCTCGCACTATCCCTACATCACTCTTGTTGAGAAGGATTCGCACATGGTCGTCTGTGTCTGCAACGCAATAAGAGAAAGCCAGCTGCGCGATGTTGCGCGGGATGGCCAATTGCGGTGCGCGAAAGCCGCCTATGCGCAACTTGGTCGCAAACCCAAGTGCGGACAGTGCCTGCCTTTCGCTCGCAATATCATCAGCGACGTCGCCGCGACCGCCTGATTTTTCTTGGATTTCCGCCATTTTTGGCCTTGGCCTGACCCGGCCAGGGGCGGTATAATGCCGCCATTCCGATCCAACGAAAAATGACAGGACAGACACCATGAAGGGCGACGAAAAAGTCATCGATTTTCTGAACGAGGCGCTCAAGAACGAGCTGACCGCGATCAACCAATATTGGCTGCACTATCGCATGCTCGACAATTGGGGCGTCGCGCGCCTTGCCGCTTTCGAGCGCGAAGAGTCGATCGACGAGATGAAGCACGCCGACCAGCTGGCCGACCGCATCCTCTTCCTCGGCGGGCTGCCCAATTTCCAGATGCTCGGCCGCCTGCGTGTCGGCGAGACGGTAGAGGAAATCCTGAAGGCCGATCTGGCGCTCGAGGAAGAAGCGATCCCGCTGCTCAAGGATGCGATGGCGCATAGCGAAAGCGTGCGCGACTATGTCAGCCGCGATCTGTTCGGGTCGATCCTCGAAAGCGAAGAACATCATGTCGACGAGCTGGAAAAGCAGTTCGAGATGATCGAGCGGATGGGAATCGAAAATTACATCCAGCTGCAGTCGAAGCCCGCCGGCGACGATTGAACCCGCATTCGGGACCAAAAACCACGGTTTTCAGGGGCGCTTTCGAGCGCCTCTTTTTTTGCTTGTATTTGCGAATAATTCTCAATAGCACAGTCGGGCAGTCCCCTCCTGCCGGCCGCTGCAAAAAATTAAAGCTGCGCTTTAAAGCGGCCGGCATCTTTTTTCCGAAGAACGAGGAGCGGACAGAGGGACTGCATGGGCCGGGAGAAACGACAGGCATGCAAAGCAGCGAGCTGATCCGCCAACTGACCGAGCAACCGCTGGTTCGCGACCTTTCGGTCGCCGCCGCGCAGACGGTGCTCGCGCTGCGCTATTGCATCCTCTGCCGTCGCGGCGAACGCGACCCGATGCCCGAGCTCGAACGCCGCTGGGGCAATATCCTGGCGGCGCGGCGCTACCGGCTGGTGGTCGAGGCGATCGGCCACAGCTGGCCCGACCCCTTTGCCGTCGCCCCGCCCTGCTGTCCGCGCGTCAGCTTCGACGAGGCGCTGCTCGCCGCGATGGTCGGCGCCGCATCGCGCTGCGATCGCGTCCAGTTCGACGTATTGACCGCCGAGATGCTGGACAGCGACGCGCGCGAAATGATCTTCGTCGCGCTGGAGAATTTTGTGCGCGCGCGGGCGCCGGGGCGAGTTTAGGTTTTGGCTTCTTTGGGGTGGGAAGCTGCCACCCCCATTTTCGTCATCCCCGCGAAAGCGGGGACCCAGAGCGTCCGTCGGCTGGCC
>CAUUIU010000411.1:0-3029 GCA_963545025.1 uncultured Sphingopyxis sp.
GCCACCTCCCCATGGCTTCGCCACAGGGAGGATCAATGGCAACTAACGGTCGTTAGCCGCCATTGCCGGAACAGGTCCGGCAGCCCCTAAGGCTCGAACGCCGCCAAGATCGGGCATGGCCCCTTGTCGCTGGCGGCGCACTGGTCGGCGAGGCGCGCGAGGGCGGCGCGGGTTTCGGTCATTTGCGAGATCTTTTCGTCGAGCGCTTCGATCCGCTGACGCGCCAGGTTGCGCACTTGAATGCGGTCGTCGCTCGCTTCGAGCGCCAGCAGTTCGGAAATTTCGTCGAGCGTGAAACCCGACGCCTGCGCCGATCGAATGAATTTCAGGCGCCGCAGGTCATCCACGTCGTAGCGCCGGATACCCCCGCCCCAGCCGTCGCCGCCGCTGCGTGCCGGCGTCCCCATAAGGCCACGGCGTTGATAATAGCGGATTGTTTCGACCCCGACCGCGCCCGCGATGGCCAATTTCCCGATTGTGAGTTGCATCGCTTGACTCCGTACTATGGTACGGAAGCTATATGGGCTGCATGACAAGGCAAGCAACCCTCCATCGCATGGTCCTTCCCGACCATATCTGCCCTTATGGCCTCAAGGCGAAGCATCTGCTCGAGCGCCGCGGCTTTGCGGTCGACGACCGGTGGCTGACGACGCGCGCCGAGACCGACGCTTTCAAGGCCGAGCATGGGGTCAAGACGACGCCGCAGACCTTTATCGACGGTGAGCGCATTGGCGGATACGACGATCTACGCCGCCATTTCGGGCTGAAGGTCGCTGATCCCGACGCGACGAGCTACACGCCCGTCATCGCGCTGTTCGCGATGACCGCGTTGATGGCGCTCGCGGCGAGCTTCGCGGTCGAGGGGAGTGCTTTCACCCTGCGCGCCGCCGAATGGTTCATCTCGTTCAGCATGATCGTGCTTGCGCTGCTCAAGCTGCAGGATGTCGACAAATTTGCGACGATGTTCCTGAATTACGATCTGCTCGCGCGCCGGTGGGTACCCTATGCGACCATCTATCCCTTTGCCGAGGGGCTGGCTGGCGTGTTGATGACCGCGCATGCGCTGCCCTGGCTGTCGATCCCGGTTGCGCTGTTCATCGGCGGGATCGGCGCGGCATCGGTGTTCAAGGCGGTCTATATCGACAAGCGCGACATCAAATGCGCGTGCGTCGGCGGCAGCAGCAAGGTGCCGCTGGGGTTCGTGTCGCTGACCGAGAATGTGATGATGGTCGCGATGGCGCTATGGATGCTTGGGAGGATGATGTGAGCATGACGATCGACCGGCGCCAATTGCTGTTCGCGGGCGGCGCGGCGGCGCTGGTTCCCTGGCTCCCGGCGTGGGCGCAGCCGGTGTCGTCGGGGCTGCCGACGGTCAGCGGCGCGGATATCCACCTGAAGATCGCGCACCGGATGCTGACGGTCGATGGCAAGACGAGCCATGCGATCGGGATCAACGGCACCATCCCCGGCCCGCTCGTGCGGCTGAAGGAAGGGACGCAGGCGCGCATCCATGTCACCAACGGGCTGACGGACGAGGACAGTTCGATCCACTGGCACGGGCTGATCCTGCCCTTTCACATGGACGGGGTGCCGGGGATCAGTTTTCCCGGCATCGCGCCGGGCAAGACCTTCACTTACGAGTTCCCGGTCCAGCAGTCGGGCACATATTGGTATCACAGCCATTCGGGACTGCAGGAGCAGATCGGCCATTATGGCCCGCTCGTCATCGACCCGGCGGGCGCCGATCCGGTTGTGTACGACCGCGAGCATGTGATCGTCCTGTCGGACCATAGCGCGCTTCATCCGCATATGATCTTCAAGAAGCTCAAGCAGATGGGCGGCTATTTCAACCGCCAGAAACAGACGCTCGGAGGCATGCTTGCGGGCAAGGACCAGAGCGCGGCCGAACGCATGCAATGGGGCGCGATGCGGATGGACCCGACCGACATCAGCGACGTGACGGCGAGCGCCTATACCTATCTCGTCAACGGCCATGGCCCGCAGGACAATTGGACGGGACTGTTCCGGCCGGGCGAGAGGGTGCGGCTGCGGATCGTCAACGCCTCTGCGATGACGACTTTCAACGTCCGCATTCCGGGGCTGAAGATGACGGTGGTGCAGGCCGACGGCCTCAACGTCCGCCCCGTTAGCGTCGGCGAGTTCCAGATCGGGGTCGCCGAAACCTATGACGTGGTCATCGAGCCCGAGGACCGCGCCTACAGCTTTATCGGCGAGAACAGCGACCGCT
This sequence comes from uncultured Sphingopyxis sp., assembly GCA_963545025.1. Classification (GTDB taxonomy): domain Bacteria; phylum Pseudomonadota; class Alphaproteobacteria; order Sphingomonadales; family Sphingomonadaceae; genus Sphingopyxis. Next base: position 2,249 of record CAUUIU010000411.1, read on the forward strand.
CGGGCATGGCGCGTGCCACGCTCGCGCCGCGCGCGGGCATGGTCGCGGCGGTGCCGCCACTGCGCGAACGTCCGCTCGCGACGATGAAAGACATGGGCATGATGGACCATGCCGCGATGGGGCATGGCGGTGGTCAGGCGATGACCCACAATATGCGCGACATGAGCCTCGCGCCCGCGGTGAAAGACACGCCGGCGGTGCAGACCATCTCCCCCATGCCCGCCGACCGCACCGGCGAGCCCGGTCAGGGACTGGAGGATGTCGACGGCGCGCTCACCTATCGCGACCTCGTCGCACTCGACCGCAATCCCGATGCGCGTACGCCCTCGCGCCAGATGCAGATCCACCTCACCGGCAATATGGAACGTTATATGTGGGCGTTCGACGGGGTGAAGATGAACGAGGTCAAGGCGCCGATCCCCTTCACGCTTGGTGAGCGCGTGCGCGTGACGCTCGTCAACGACACGATGATGACGCATCCGATCCACCTGCACGGCCATTTCTTTGAGCTGGTGACCGGCAAGGGCGACCATGCGCCGCGCAAGCATACGGTCAACGTCCAGCCGGGCGGCACGGTGACGTTCGACCTGACCGCCGATGCGCCGGGCGACTGGGCGTTCCACTGCCACCTGCTCTATCACATGCACGCCGGGATGATGCAGGTCGTCACCGTGCGGCCCGCGGGAGATGCGGCATGAGCCTGCTCGCGCTCCTCCTCGTCGCTGCGCAGTATCAGGACTGTCTCTTATACACATCTCCGAGCCCACGAGACACTGAGCGA
>CAUUIU010000412.1:0-3026 GCA_963545025.1 uncultured Sphingopyxis sp.
CGGACAGCACCGGATAGAGCGCCGCCGCATCGTCCTCGCGAAGCTGGCGCAGCACGAGGCGCGCGGTCGTCAGCGTCGGCGCGGGCATCGGATTATTTGCCCGCCTTTTTCTTTCGCATCGCATCGTGGAAGCGGTCAGCCCAGCCGGGTTTCACCAACTGCTCGGCGCGGACCATGCGAAGGTCGCCGTCGCCGACGTCGCGCGATACCGCGCTGCCCGCAGCAACGATCGCATCGCGGCCGATGGTCACGGGAGCGATCAGCGCGCTGTTCGATCCGATGAAGGCATTCTCGCCGATCACCGTCTGATATTTGAAATAGCCGTCGTAATTGCAGGTGATCGTGCCGGCCCCGATATTGGCGCCCGCGCCGATCGTCGCGTCGCCGAGGTAGGTCAGATGATTGGCCTTCGCGCCCTTGCCGAGCGTCGCCTTTTTCACCTCGACAAAATTGCCGATCTTCGCCTTTTCGCCGAGGATGGTGCCGGGCCGCAGGCGCGCGAAGGGACCGACCTCGCAGCCGGTGCCGATCGTCGCACCCTCGATGTGGCTGTTGGCGCGAATTTTCACGCCGTCGGCGACGCTGACGCCGGGACCGAAAAACACGTTGGGCTCGATCAGGACATCGCGGCCCAGCTTCGTATCCCAGGCGAACCACACGGTTTCGGGAGCGATCAGGCTCGCTCCGTCCGCCATCGCAGTCACGCGGCGCCGCGCCTGCCACTCGCCTTCCATCGCGGCGAGCTCGCCGCGGCTGTTGATGCCCGCGACATCATAGGGATCGGTGATCACGACCGCGCAATGCCGCCCGTCGGCGTTCGCGATATTGACGATGTCGACGAGGTAAAACTCCTTCGCGGCGTTGTCGTCGGTGACACGCGCGAGCAGCGCGAAGAGATCGGCCGACTTCGCCGCCATCAGCCCCGAATTGCAGAGCCGCACGGCGCGTTCGGTTTCGGTCGCATCCTTGTGCTCGACCATCTTCACGACGCGGTCGCCCTCGGTAATGACGCGGCCGTACTGCTGTGCATCTGCGGGCTCGAAGGCGAGTACGACGACCGCGGGGGCGTCCGGCGCGTTCAGCCGGTCGATCATCGCCCGCATGGTCGCGGCGGGGACAAAGGGCACGTCGCCATAGAGGATCAGCACATCGCCATCGAAACTCGCCAGCGTCTTTTCGGCCTGCTGCACCGCGTGGCCGGTGCCGAGCTGCGGATCCTGAACCGCTAAGTCGGCCGTGTCTGCCAGCGCGGCCTGGAGTTGCTCCGCCTTGTCTCCGACGATCACGACCTTCTTCACCGGTTCCAGTTCATCGACGCTCGCCATCAGGTGCAGCAGCATCGGCCGGCCGGCGATCGGGTGCAGCACCTTGTGAAGGTCGGACTTCATGCGGGTGCCCTTGCCCGCGGCAAGGACGATAGCGGCGATCGGATTGCTCATGCGCGCAGCCATGCCAGCAAATCATTGCGGATTCCAGAGCATCGCGCCATGCGGACGCGCATGAGCAGTTTTCCCTTTCGCATCGTCGGTTTCGACCTCGACGGCACGCTGGTCGATACAGCCGGCGACCTGACCACCGCGGTCAATCATGCGCTGTCGCTGCTCGACCGCGCGCCGCTGACCGAAGCCGAAGTGCGGCCGATGATCGGCCTTGGCGCAAAGCACATGCTTGAACAGGGACTTCTCGCGACCGGCGGCGTTCCGGATGGCGCCGTCGAGCAGCTCTATCCCGATCTGCTGCATTTCTACGAAGCTCATATCGCAGTGCTTAGCCGCCCGTTCCCCGGTTTGACGGTAGCCCTCGACCGGCTCGACGTGCTTGGGGTTCGCACGGCGGTCGTCACCAACAAGGCCGAGCATCTGGCGCGTCTGTTGCTTCGCGAATTGGACCTGGCCGATCGCATGGCGACGATCATCGGCGGCGACACGCTGGGGCCCGGCACGCGCAAGCCTTCGCCCGCGCCGATCCATGCGATGATCGAGCGATGCGGCGGCGGCCGCGCGGCTTTCGTTGGCGACAGCATCTATGACGTTCAGGCGGCGAAGAACGCCGGTGTGCCGAGTATCGTCGTCAGCTTCGGCTTTCTCGACCGGCCCGCAGACGAACTCGGAGCCGACGAAGTCATCGATCATTATGACGACTTGGTACCGACGCTGGACGCGATGTGATCGGCTAACGCCTACGCCATTTCGTCCATAGGTGGCGTGCGAGCATCGGCGGCGGCATGCGCAACCAGTGCGAGCGGATGTAGAAAGCCTGCTGGAGCACGAAATCGTTCGAACCGCCCCAGTCGTCGCGCGCGAGCAGGCGGCGGCGATACCACCGATCGGCGGCCTCGCGCTCGTCCCATCCCGGCGGCAGCGACGTTCCATAAAGATCGTGCGCGAGCCGTGCCGCCCGCCGCACCGCCGCGTGCAGCCCGTGCAGGTCGGCGCGCGCGCCGAGCTTGTCCCAGAAACCGGGATCGCCGGCGGCGAAGTCGGACGCCAGACAGTGAAAATCCCACAGGTTGCGCAGCCCGCCCTGCAGATCGCCGTCGGCCAGCATATGCGCCGCGCAATGCACCGCCATGTCGGCCGGGCATAGCATGGAAAAGCCACCGGCGATTGTTACCGCGTCGCTGACCAGCGCGAGCGCGTCCGGGGTGATCCGGTGCGTTAGTGGCAATATCGTGTGGTGCACGTCGATCATGCGGTCGCGCGCCTTGTGGATCAGCGGCGGCAGCTCGTGCATATGCTCGCGGTAATAGAAGTCGTCGTAGGAGTCCGACTTCACCCATTCCCAGCCGGCGCCCAGCAGCGCATTCTCGGCACGGCGGATATCGTGCGCGAGCACCAATATGTCGAGATCGCCGATCTGGCGCCCCTCGCTGCACGTCAGTCCCGCTGTGGCATAGGCCGTGCCCTTGAGCAGCACGAATTCGATCCCCGCCGGGGAGAGCGCGCGGCGCGCCATTTCGGCTTCCCACAGGGCCTGCGCCCTGTCTCTTATACACATCTGACGCTGCCGACGAAGCTAGAAGTGTA
>CAUUIU010000413.1:0-3026 GCA_963545025.1 uncultured Sphingopyxis sp.
CTGCGCGAAGCGGTCGAGGAAGCGAATGCCGCGCTGACCGCGATGGTCGGGGTCGAGCCCGCAGCGATTCGGCGGGTGCGCTTTTCGGCGCTGCTGTCGATCGGCGCGCGGCAGGGTTTTTCCGAGGCGCTGGAGTCGGTTTTCCGCACCGGAACGCCCGCCTGCATCGCGTCCGAACTGGTGACGCGCGAGGGCGCGCCGATTGCGGTCACGCTGTCGATCGCCGAGCTGCGCGGCGCTTATGCCTGCGACGGCGCGTTGGTGCTGATCACTCCGCGGCGCGGGGACTAGCCCCGGCCCAGCGCGCGCTGGACAAGTTCCGAGGTTCGGCGCAGTCTCCCTGCATGGGAAGGTCGCAATCGACAACTTTCCGTTTACGTAAAGGTGAGCGCTCAGTATAAGTGCGCCATTGCCCAATGGGAGATTCGTGATGGACATGGAATTCAGCCCCGAAGATCTCGCCTTCCAGCAGGAAGTGCGCGACTTCATCGCCGAAAATTACCCCGCCGACCTGCGCGACAAGCAGGATGAAGGCGAAGAGATGTCCAAGGAGGATTTCCTCGCCTGGCACAAGATACTGTACAAAAAGGGCTGGATCGCGCCCGCGTGGCCGGTCGAATATGGTGGCACCGGCTGGACGCCGACGCAGCGCTTCATCTGGTCAGAGGAGACCGCGCGCGCCGATTGCATCCGCCTGATGCCCTTCGGCCTCGCGATGGTCGGCCCCGTCATCTACACTTTCGGCACGCCCGAGCAGAAAGCCTATTTTCTGCCGCGCATCCTGTCGGGTGAGGATTGGTGGTGTCAGGGTTATTCGGAACCGGGCTCAGGCTCGGACCTTGCCTCGCTCCGCACCACCGCGGTTCGCGACGGCGACGATTATATCGTCAACGGGCAGAAGACCTGGACGACGCTGGCGCAGCATGCCGACTGGGGCTTCTTCCTCGTCCGCACCGACAAGGAAGCCAAGCAACAGGAAGGCATCAGCTTCCTTCTGATCGACATGAAGTCGCCCGGCATCACCGTGCGCCCGATCATCACCTTGGGCGGCGAGCATGAAGTCAACGAGGTGTGGCTGGAGGATGTGCGCGTGCCGCAGTCGCAGCGCGTCTATGAAGAGAATAAGGGCTGGACCTGCGCCAAGTTCCTGCTCGCGCACGAGCGCACCGGCATCGCGGGCGTCGCAGCGTCGAAGCGCGGGATCGAGAAGGTGAAGGCGATCGCCCGCACCGAACTCGACGGCGACAAGCCGCTGCTCGCCAACGCCTTTTTCAAGCGCAAGGTCGCCGACCTCGAGGTCGATCTGGCGGCGCTGGAGTTCACCGAACTCCGCAGCCTGGCCGGCCCGAACGCCGGGCGCGGTCCGGGGCCGGAATCGAGCCTGCTCAAGATCAAGGGTTCGGAAATTCAGCAGCGGCTGACCGAGCTGACGCTCGAAGCCGTCGGCCATTACGGCGCGCCCTATTTCCGCGGCTTCGGCGAAGGCGACAACGAGCATCCGATCGGGCCCGACTATGCGCACCGCGCGGCGCCGACTTATTTCAACGTCCGCAAGACGACGATCTATGGCGGGTCGAACGAGATTCAGCGCAACATCATCGCAAAGATGGTTTTGGGGCTCTGACCCAAAACCACCCCGGACGTGATCCGGGGTCTCCATCGGCCTTGATGGCCGCTTGCGGCAATGGGCCCCGGCGTTCGCCGGGGAACACGGAAAAGAGATAAGAACAATGGATTTCACCTACACCGAAACGCAGGACATGATCCGCGATACGCTCGCCCGCTTCCTCGGCGACACCTATGATTTCGAAACGCGCCAGAAGTTCATCAATTCGGACAGCGGCCGCGACCCGGCGATCTGGACCGCGCTCGCGCAGGAACTCGGCATGCTCGGCGCGCCCTTTGCCGAAGAGCATGGCGGCCTCGGCGGCGGCGCGCTCGAAAATGCGATCGTGATGGAGGAACTCGGCAAGGTCATCGGGATTGAGCCCTATCTTCCGACCGTCGTCATCGCAGGCGGCGCGCTCAAGGCCGTCGGCGGCGCGCAGGCCGATGCGATGATCCCTGAGATCATCGCGGGCAATGCGATCATCGCCTTCGCTTATGCCGAACCGCAGGGGCGCTATGACCTCGCGAACCTGCGCACCACTGCGAAGAAGGATGGCGCGGGCTATGTGCTGAACGGTCACAAGGGCGTCGTCTATGCCGCGCCCTGGGCGACGCACCTGCTCGTCACCGCGCGGACCGGCGGCGGGCATCGCGACAAGGACGGAGTGTCGCTGTTCCTGATCGACGCAAACCTGCCGGGCATCGTGCGCCGTGACTATCCGACCGTCGACGGCAGCCGCGCCTCCGAAGTCTATTTCGAGAATGTCGCGATCCCGGGCGACGCGCTGCTCGGCGGCGAAGGCACCGGCCTGCCGCTGATCGAGCAGATCGTCGACGAAGCGACCGTCGCGGTGTGCGCGGAGGCGACCGGCGTGATGCAGAAACTGCACGAAGGCACGCTGGAATATACGCAGCAGCGCAAGCAGTTCGGCGTACCGATCGCGAAGTTCCAGGTGCTCCAGCACCGCATGGTCGACATGTTCATGGAAGTCGAACAGGCGCGCTCGATGACGATCATGGGGACGCTGAAACTGAGCCTGCCCGCAGACGAGCGCAAGGCGGCGGTATCGGCGGCGAAGGCGAAGGTCGCGCGCGGCGCGAAGTTCGTCGGCCAGAATGCGATCCAGACCCACGGCGGCATCGGCATCACGCAGGAACTGGCGATCGGCCATTATTTCAAGCGCGCAACGATGATCGAGGGCCTGTTCGGCACCGCCGATCATCATATGGAACGCTATGAGCAGTTGGTGCTCGCTGATTGATTACTGTCCTCCCTGCGGCGAAGCCGCGGGGCGGATTCAAGCCACGCGCAGGATCTTCTCCATCTTCTTGCCCTTGGCGAGCTCGTCGATCAGCTTGTCGAGATAGCGGATCTCGCGCATCAACGGCTCCTCGATAGTCTCGACGCGGATGCCGCA
>CAUUIU010000414.1:0-3017 GCA_963545025.1 uncultured Sphingopyxis sp.
CTACACTTCTAGCTTCGTCGGCAGCGTCAGATGTGTATAAGAGACAGGACAACTTCCGCACAGGCGCCCGCGCCGGGCTGGGCGTCGCTCCCGCATCGGGAAGTCCCGCGCCCGCGGCATCGCCGGCAGCCCCGGCTTCCGCGCCGCCCGCATGGGCCTCGGCCATGAAGCAGCGCCAGTCCGCGACCCACGGCGCGACCGTCCTCGCTCACACGATGAAGGCCGGCGACAGCCACGGCGGCGGCGGCGGTCCCGACGTCAAGGAAAGGGAGTGATCCGAAAATGTTCCGACGACCCACCATCCGCTACGGCCAGACCCCCGAACCCGCGACGCCCTACCAGCGCGCCGCGCAGGTCTGGGACGACCGCATCGGTTCCGCCCGCGTGCAGGCGAAGAACTGGCGCCTTGCCTTCTTCGGCGCGCTCGCCCTGTCCGGTGGGCTCTCGGCCGGACTCGTCTGGCAATCCGCCCGCGGCCATATCGTGCCCTGGGTGGTGCAGGTCGATCGGCTCGGCGAAGCGCAGGCCGTCGCTCCCGCCGAAACCGGCTACCGCCCGACCGATCCGCAGATCGCGTTCCATCTCGCCCGGTTCATCGAGCAGGTCAGGGCGATCCCGGCCGATCCGGTCATCGTCCGGCAGAACTGGCTCAGGGCTTACGATTTCACGACCGACAAGGGCGCACTGGCGCTCAACGACTACGCGCGCGCCAACGATCCGATCGCACAGGTCGGCAAGGTGCAGGTCGCGGTGGACGTCTCCAGCGTGATCCGTGCCTCCGGCGACAGCTTCCGCGTCGCCTGGATCGAGCGGCGCTATCAGGACGGCAGTCTCGCCGAGACGACCCGCTGGTCGGCGATCCTCACTGTCGTTGTCCAGACCCCGCGCACCCCCGACGCGCTGCGCAAGAACCCGCTCGGCGTGTTCGTCAACGCCCTCAACTGGAGCAAGGAGCTGTCGCAATGACACGCATGTCCGCCCGCCATGCCGCCAGCGCGGTTATGTTATTGTCCGCAACCGCGCTGGCCGGCTGCGCCACCTCATCGGCGAAAGCGCCGAGCATCGCTTACGATGATCCACCGCGCGAGATCGCGGCCACGCCGGCCGCACAACCGCCACGCGTGGTCGAGGTGGTGACTATCCCCGAACCGCTGCCGCTTCCGGGCCAGTTGAAGCCGGTCACGCAAAGCGCCTCGCCGCGAGAAGCGACCGATCCGCGCCGCCGCGTCGGGGCCGCGAACGCGGCCGCCCGCGTGCAACCCACCCGCGACGGCTATGTGAACGCCATCCAGCAATATCCCTGGACCGAAGGCGCGCTTTATCAGGTATATACCGCGCCCGGCCAGGTGACGGACATCGCGCTTCAGGAGGGCGAGCAGCTCGTCGGGCCGGGGCCGGTCGCGGCCGGCGACACCGTGCGCTGGATCATCGGCGACACGGTGAGCGGCAGCGGCGCGACGGCGCGCGTGCATATCCTCGCGAAGCCCACGCGGCCCGACATTTTCACTAACCTCGTCATCAACACCGACCGGCGCACCTATCATATCGAACTGCGCGCGACGGCCTCGACCTATATGGCGTCGGTGTCGTGGACCTATCCGCAGGACGCGCTGATCGCCCTGCGCGGCGCAAACGCCGCCGCTGCCGCCTCGGCCCCCGTCGCCACCGGCATCGACATCGCGGCGCTCAATTTCCGCTACCGGATCGAGGGCGACCGCGTGCCGTGGAAGCCCGTGCGCGCCTTCGACGATTCCGCGCAGGTGTTCATCGAGTTCCCGGCCGGGATCTCGCAGGGCGAGATGCCGCCGCTGTTCGTGACCGGCGCGGCTGGCGACGCCGAGCTGGTCAATTACCGCGTGCAGGGGCGCTATATGGTGGTCGATCGCCTGTTCGCCAGCGCGGAATTGCGCCTGAGCGACAAGCGCACCGAGCGGCGCGTGCGAATCGTGCGCGACGGCGCGGACACGTCCCGCAGGGGGCGGTGATGGCCGATCCCACCAATACGCCCGTCCAGCCAGCGCCGCAGGCATCCCCCCAACCCGCATCCGCGAACCCCGCCGCCTTTCAGCTTCGCGGGCCTGCGCCGCGCGTCATGCGCCTTTCGAGGAAGGCGCTGGCGACGCTCGGCGTGGTCGCGGGGCTCGGTATCGGCGGCTCGCTCTGGTATGCGCTCGCGCCCAAAGGAGAACAGGCGGCGAAGGAACTCTACAATACCGACAGCCGCGCCGCATCCGAGACCATCACCTCGGGGCCGAAGGATTACGGCCAGGTCCCGAAGCTCGGCCCCAGGCTTCCCGGCGATCTCGGCGGCCCGATCGTCTCGGCGCAGCAGCGCGGGGAGAATGTGCCCGTGCCACCGGTCGGCGCGCAGCCCGATCCGCGCATCCAGGCCGCCGAAGCCGCTCGCCAGCGCATCGCCCAGGAACGCGATGCAGCCCGCACCAGCATGGTGTTCCTCGGCGGAAGCAGCGCCGGGACCGGTGCGATGCCGTCCTTGCCGAGCCTCGCCATCGCAGCGCCGGAGGCCGCAGCTCCGCAACCGTCAGAGGCTGCGCAGGGCGACCAAGCCGCCAAGCGGGCGTTCATGGCGCAAGCGACCAATCAGCGCACTGTCAGCGCCGAGCGGCTGACCGCGCCGGCCTCGCCCAACATTGTCCAGGCCGGCAGCATCATCCCCGCCGCGCTGATCACCGGCATCCGTTCCGACCTTCCCGGCCAGATCACCGCCCAGGTGACGCAGAACGTCTATGACAGCATCACCGGGCGCATCCTGCTCATTCCGCAGGGCGCGCGGCTGATCGGCGAATATGACAGCGAGGTCGCCGCGGGGCAGACGCGTGTGCTGCTCTCCTGGGACCGCCTCATCATGCCGGACGGGCGCTCGATCGTTCTCGAGCGCCAGCCCGGAACGGACGCCGCGGGATTTGCGGGGCTACAGGGTCGCGTCAATCAGCATTGGGGCAACCTGCTCCGGGCGGCGGCCGTCTCAACGCTGCTCGGCGTCGGCACCGAGCTGG